>NZ_JAVRBQ020000103.1:0-130379 GCF_034531215.2 Nostoc sp. ChiSLP03a | reverse complement strand
CTTAGAGAGTAAGCGTTTTAGGCTATAGTATTACTGAAGTCTCTAAGGAAGCAACAAATTTGTGAGCTATTCTGCTGTTTTGCCTCCCTGGCTGGTTTTAGATCCTCTGTTGCGTACCTGGTTGTTGGAGGATATTGGTAGAGGCGATCGCACTACAAATACTCTACTAGTAGAAGATGTGACGCTAGGCTCTGCTAAATGGATGGCTAAAGCTTCAGGGATGATTGCTGGCTTACCAGTTGCAGCTAGGGTGTTTCAGATTTTGAATGAAAAAGTTAGCTTTGTGGCGGTTGCGGCTGAAGGTACATGGTGTGAGCCGGGACAGGTGGTAGCTGAAATTCATGGTTCGCTGGATGCGCTGCTGATGGGGGAACGAGTCGCGCTCAACTTGGCTATGCGGTTAAGTGGAATTGCTACGCTGACTAATATATATGTAGAAAAAATTGGTGATTTACCTGCTCAGTTGGTGGATACGCGTAAAACTACGCCAGGGCTAAGACTCTTAGAAAAGTACGCGACTGCTTTGGGTGGGGCGATTAATCACCGTATGGGGTTGGATGATGCGGTTATGATTAAGGATAATCACATTGCGGCTGCTGGCGGAATTGGAGAAGCTGTTACCCGTATTCGTTCTCAGATTCCTTATCCCTTGACTATAGAGGTAGAGACTGAAAGTTTAGAGCAAGTGAAAGAAGCTTTGCAGCACAAGGCTGACATTATTATGCTAGACAATATGCCTTTGGATATAATGCGTCAGGCGGTAGAGTTGATTCACCAACAGGAGAGGCAGGTAAAAATTGAAGCTTCGGGGAATGTGACTTTGGAAACGATTCGCGCTGTGGCGGAAACTGGTGTTGACTATATTTCTAGCAGCGCGCCGATTACTCAATCGAAGTGGCTAGACTTGAGTATGAGGATTGTACTTTAATTGTCAAACTCTCAGTAAAACTTCATAGTCGCATAGAAAAAATATACCTGAATTTTATTTATCTTACTTGTACAAATTGTATAATATCGTGTGATGTAAAAAATTTTACCTGAAGAAAAGATAAAGTATATAAAAACTCGATAATGTCAATCCTAGACTTTGAATTACTGGGATGAATACTGTTAACCCTAACTTTTTATATATTTCAAGATATTAAAAGATATTATAGTGATTTGCAGTTTAGTCTCAGAAAATAGCGATCGCTTTAAAGAACAGGTTTACTAATTTGCAGTCCCATGATTACTAAGTCTCGTTCAACGTTGTCAAGTTCAGCAATTTTAGGCAAATGTCCCCAACGTTGAAAACCAAATGTTTCAAAAAGTTTTAAACTGGGCTGATTGTGGGCAAAAATGAAGGATACTAGGCTCTTTATACCCAAACTAGGACTTTCACTAATTGCTTGTGCTAAGAGTTGTCGTCCCAAACCACACCGATGAAAGCTAGGGGCAATATAAATACTAATTTCGGCAGTTTTACTATAAGCAGGTCGCCCATAAAAGGATTGGAAACTAAGCCATCCAGCAATTACTCCTTCTACTTCGATTACCCAAAGTGGGCGTTGTGAAGGCGATCGCCCTTTAAACCAAGCAAGGCGACTTTCCACAGATACTGGTTCTAAGTCAGCGGTTGCCATGCGGCTAGGAATTGCAGTGTTGTAAATTGCCACAATTGCAGGCAAGTCAGTTTCAGTCGCATGGCGAATGGTCATTGCTACCGTCTCAGAAAAATCTTCAGAAAATATTTAAGAATAATACAGTGTTAATAGTAGCAATTCTACGGTTTCTATCGTAATTGTCACAGATACTTTGTCAGATAGGGATAGTCTACCTTAGATAAGATAATGTCTAACCTTAGTACCAAGTATGCAATGCGCCACTATAAAAGCCACCACTGCTGTTATAACTAGAGCAAAATTACAATACCCTACTTAATGTATTTTATTTAACAGAGAAACTTTTTAATTTCTAATTTTTTCTTTCTAAAGCATGATTCAGTATTCATCCTAGAGAAATAGATAAATTTATCATCCCAGAACAAATAAAATTTTTTTCTGAAGATTTATATACTCCTTTCTACTCCAAGCTTTCTATCAGAAAATAATATCTCAATTCCTTTAGCAGGATAGATTACAAATAATTATATCCTGAGTGAATACATAGATTTTTTAGGATTTTACATAACAAAAAATTACACTTATCTTTATCCTAATAAAAACTGGATTTCAATTCTCTTTCATAAATATAAGTTATATATATAGCTAAAGATAGAGGTTGATCTCATATATTAGTATTTAGAATTAATATAAAATTAATTATCAATTTAAAGTTAAGTAAAATTACTATGTCTATTAATTGTTTGAATGTTAATGATAAATTTAGTATTAATAAAAATACTAATGTTTCAAAAGTTGTTGAGATAGCACTTTTTGTAGACCAAATAAAAAGTAGTATTTGGGTTTTTGGGATTCCATCTTGGCTTTTTGGGATAACAGATAGAAGTATAGCCGCATTTGCCGATGGTTATTTATCTCCTATAGAAATATTTCAGCTATTTACAGCCTCTTTCTTTTTTGTGAGTTGGTTATATCTAAAGCCGGAAGAAAGCTTCAATAGTAATGATTTAGACCCCAGCCAGTATCAAGAATATCTGGATCGCACTCAAGCTAATAAGCTTCAGATAAAAAAGCTCCACATGATAAGCCAGGAGTACATTTTACCGTTTCCTTATATTTGCCAAATATATCATCTATTGAGCTTAAAGCATTTGGAAACAGTTCATAAGTTTAGCCTTAACAACCTCAAAATTTTTCAAATTAGCCACTTTCAGCCCACAAATACTGGTGGGATAATTAAATTTCAAACAATATTAGACTCACCAGCTAATCCTTTGAGAATTTGGCGACAACCTATTGTAGAGGTGGATTTAATATTACACACCCCTTACACTGTTGAACTAAGTATCCCAGTTTACAATAACAAAAGAATAATTGTTATATTTCATGCTTTCCCGTTAAATGATTCAGAACATCAATTTTTTATAGATATTTATAGTGACTTAGACTGGCCAAAGCCATTATTACAAATAATATTGCATTTTGCTGCTTGCTTGACACTATTTGAAGATTTGCCGTATTTAAGAGCTTTAGCTGAAAAAAATATAGGGCGTTTATTCAACTTAAGTAAAACTTCAAATCACGAGACTGCATTGCTATTTAAAAGATTCGTTGAACTTTATAGTTCGAGTGGAGAACCAACTAGATTAGTTGAAGGAAGGGAAGATAGTTAGGAGTTAGGAGTGAAGAACTAGGAGTTTAAAACTTCTAACTTCTGATTTTATTTAGGGACTTGCAAAAAAGAAATTATCCCAAATTATTTGTAGATTTGTAAGGGCGCAAAGGTTTACGCCCTACTACGATGGAGTGTTTTTTTACTGGAAGTCTTTTAGTTAAGCGCGTGCTAGTAAGGGAGCAGCAGCTAGTAAAGTTTTGGTATAAGGATGCTGAGGATTGGCAAAAATATTTTTTGTCATACCAAGTTCGACAATTTTACCGCCATTCATTACGGCAATCCGATCGCACAAAAATCGAGCTAACCAAAGATCGTGAGTGATGAATAAATAAGTTAACTCAAACTCTTCCTTTAATTGCAACATCAAATCTAACACTTGCGACTGAACGCTGGCGTCTAACATACTCACTGGCTCATCGCAGATTAAGAGTTTCGGGTGAGTAATCAAAGCACGAGCGATCGCTACTCTTTGCTGTTGTCCACCGGACAAATCCGACGGATAACGCTCATAATACACTTCTGGCGGTGTTAAGCCAACTTTATTTAGCATCCACAAAACCTGTTCTTTTGCTTTGGCAGGATTGGCTAAATTGTGGATAAATAAAGGATCTGCAATACTTTGTCCCACTGTCATCGCTGGATTGAGACAAGCATGAGGATCTTGAAAAACCATTTGTATTTGTCGCCGCGAGGAACGAATTTCTTGACGCGATAGTTTAGTTAAATCCTGTCCTAAAAACTCAACTTTGCCACTAGTGGGACGAATTAGTTGCAATATTGTTCGTGATAGTGTACTTTTACCACAACCTGATTCCCCGACTAAGCCGAGAATTTCTCCTGAATAAAGATCCAGGTTGATTCCATCTACTGCTTTAATTGTCTGCGTTTGTGTGTTAAGCAGTCGTTCGATAAAGTTAGGTTCTATAGTGTAGTGTTGCTTGAGTTCTGTAACACTCAAAATTGGAGATTGCTGATTAATAATCGGTAATTGCTTTTCTTCGTCATTGGCAATTATCAATTCTCCACTATCAGTTACTGCTTGAATATGTAATGCTGCTTTTAAAAGCGATCGCGTGTATTCATGTTGAGGTTGTCTAAATACGGTTTCTGTAGAACCCATTTCGACCATCTTACCGTTGTACATCACACCAATGCGATCGCAATACTCAGCAACCATTGCTAAATCGTGAGAAATCAGCAACAATCCCATGTTTTCTTCACTGCACAGGCGAGTTAATTCTTGCAATATCTGCGCGGAAACGGTGACATCTAGACTGGTAGTGGGTTCGTCAGCAACAATAAACTTGGGGTTGAGGAGTAAAGCTAAAGCGATCGCTACCCGTTGTCGCATTCCACCGCTAAACTCATGAGGATACTGATTCCAGCGACTAGGGGGAATATTCACTTTTGCCAAGGTAGCAAGTGCTTTTTCTTTAGCTTCCCGCGTTGATAATTCTGGTGAGTGCGCTTGGAGGGTTTCGATACAATGTTTACCAATGGTCATCAAAGGATCGAGGCGTGTCATGGGATCTTGAAAAATTAAGGCGATCGCCTCTCCACGAAATTTCCGCACCTGATTAGGTGTCAAGTCAAACACGGACTGTCCTTGAAATGTCACCCGTCCCTGAATCCGGCTAGAGGATGGTAGTAAACGCATTACTGCTCGTCCGATAGTTGATTTACCACAACCTGACTCTCCCACCAATCCCATTCTTTCACCTGGTTTCAAGGTGAAAGATACATCATCAACCGCCCAGCTTGTTTTTTCTCCACTTCGCCCAGGATAGGCAACTTGCAGATTTTCGATACAGAATAAGGCTTCACTCATAATTAGTTATCAGCCCTGAGCTACCAGTTTTTATAATTTCAAATTTAGGATAGTCTATCAAATGAAGAAGAATCCAGAATTCAGGAGTCAGAATTTAGAAGAAATTCTGTACGACTGGGTGATAGCGCAGCTGAATCTTTTTCCTTGCTTATTACTCTATCCCTTTATAGGTAGAGTAATAAGCAATTCTGAATTCTGACTACTGACTCCTGTTAATTGGAGACAGCTATCGATATTCTTCATAAGCACTGCTAAAGTTGATACAGCACACAACTACGATCTTATTAGTGCGAAATTTAAATCTCTTGGAACTAGAATCAAAATTAAGTCAGTAAATCAGGATTTTTAAGTTAATATTATGGAGCAAAATCAGCCAGAACAACGGCGCGCTGCCGATCGAGTGTTTCAACAATCCCTCGAACAGTTGGAGGATATCTTACAAGAAATTTCGACTGAGGAAGAAGATATCCCCCAACTGCATACTAGTAATTTTACTGAAGTCGAACTCGATCGAGACTTGACAGATATTGATTTAGCGGCTCTTGAGGACGCAGTTGCTGATATTGAACAATATCTCGAAGAAATAACAAAAACCAAATAAGGATAAAAAGTTAAAATTCATTACTGACAAATCAATTGCCGTTGAGCTTCGTACAACATTAAAGCGGCTGCGATCGCCACATTCAAGGATTCCACTCCAGGACTCAAAGGAATTCTTACTTGGTGGTCTGCGATCGCTGCTAATTCTGCTGACAATCCAGCACCTTCATTTCCCAGTAAAATCATACTGGGTTTTCGCCAGTCCACTTCCCAATAAGTTAAAGTCGCATCGGGTAAGGTTGCCACTACCTGCATTCCTGCCTGCTGACTTTGTTGGACTGTCGCTTTTAAATCTTCGGTTACGGCTGTTGCGAGGCGAAACCATTGCCCTGCGGAAGCCCGGAGAACTTTAGGGCTATCTAAATCTACACTATCTCCACTGACCCACAACCCTGATGCTCCTGCGGCGGCGGCGGTGCGAATCATCGTACCCAGGTTGCCGGGATCTTGTATCGTCTCTAAAGCTAGCACTAAACCAGTCAATGGTAGTTGAGTTTGACGTTGGCTTCGTTTTGCCGTTGCCACCACACCATCTGGTTGGACTGTGGTCGCGATCGCATCCAAGACTTCTCTACTGACAATTTCGGCGCGATCGCATCGGCTACAAGCTTCTTCCCACAGCAAAGGATGGGCGACTTGCCAATCTGGGGTACAACACACTGTTTCTAGTGGGTAATTGACTGCACAAGCTTCTTCTAACAAGTGCGTCCCTTCTAGTAAAAATAACCGTTGCTTATGCCTCTCCTTGGTGGAGTGCAGCTTGCGAATTTGTTTGACTAGGGAATTCTGTAAACTGGTTAACATTAAAAGTTAGGAGTTAGGAGTAGAGAAGCGATTAATCGCGTCCGTGCAGGAGTTAATTTAGTTTTCTTAAACTTATAACTCTTAACTTCTAACTCCTAACTTGATAATAATATGCGGAACCCGGGACTTGAACCCGGAAGCCTTGCGGCACTAGAACCTGAATCTAGCGCGTCTGCCATTCCGCCAGTTCCGCTGGCATTTGTGCTTATCGACAATTTCTTATTATTGCGTTATGTTTTACCTTTGTCAAGTAAAAGTTGTCAAGTAAAAGCATAATGCCTACTTAAAAGTTTCTAACTAGAAACAAGTTTTTCAGGTACAAGGTCGAATCAAAATATTAACTCGACAGTACAGCCTTGATTTTTAGAGAATACTTAAGTTATTTTACTGAGTATTTAATTTTGCTTAAAACTACTGCTTATTAATTCTTTTTTTAAATTTTTTAAAAATCTCAAAAAGCTTGCTATTGCTTGTTTACAGCCTGCATTTTCACTCAAAAAGCAATTTTTTTATACAAAACCCTGCTTGAAAACGTGGACATTTTGAATCTTTACTGTAGAATCAAAACCAACTTCAAACATATAAAATACGTATTACTTTTGGAGGTAGGCTTATTAATCCTTCTACCAGCTTACCAGATGCCAAAATTGCTCCAGAAGCAGACTCCTCAGTCTTGCAAATTTGGGGCGGGCATCCTTTGCGGGGTCATGTGAAAATTAGCGGGGCAAAAAATTCAGCACTGGTAATCATGGCTGGAGCCTTGCTGTGTCCGGGCGATTGTCGTATCCGTAATGTCCCTTTGTTAGCGGACGTAGAACGGATGGGTCAGGTGTTATCAGCTTTGGGTGTGCAATTAACCCGACAAGGTGACATTTTAGACATCAATGCCAGCGAAATTAAAACATCAAAAGCTCCCTACGAATTAGTTACCCAGTTGAGAGCAAGTTTTTTCGCCATTGGAGCCATTTTGGCAAGACTGGGAGTAGCACAGATGCCTTTACCAGGGGGTTGTGCGATCGGGGCAAGACCGGTTGACTTGCATGTTCGAGGACTGCAAGCAATGGGAGCGGAAGTGCAAATTGAGCATGGCATTTGTAATGCTTATGTTCCTGGCAGCAGCCGGAGATTAAAAGGTGCGAACATTTACTTAGACATTGCCAGCGTTGGAGCGACGGAAAACTTGATGATGGCGGCTACCCTAGCAGAGGGTGAAACGATCATCGAAAATGCTGCTAGAGAACCGGAAGTAGTCGATCTAGCTAACTTCTGTAATGCAATGGGAGCGAAGATTAAGGGCGCGGGGACTAGCAGAATTATTATCGAAGGAGTCCCCAAGTTGCATTCTGTTGACTACAGCATTATTCCCGATCGCATTGAGGCTGGGACGTTTTTGCTAGCAGCAGCAATTACCCGCTCAGAACTTATTCTCTCGCCAGTGGCTCCAGAACATCTCATCCCGGTAATTGCCAAGTTGCGGGATATTGGAGTAACAATAATTGATGAAAAGCCTAACCAATTACACATTCTGCCAGCGGAAACCCTTAAGGCAACGGATATTGAAACTCAATACCATCCAGGTTTTCCCACAGATATGCAAGCACCATTCATGGCTTTGCTAGCAGTGGCAGAAGGCGACAGCGTAATTAACGAATCCGTCTTTGAAAATCGCTTGCGTCATGCCTCAGAGTTGAATCGTTTGGGGGCAGATATTCGTGTCAAAGGCAATGCTGCTTTCGTTCGGG
This sequence comes from Nostoc sp. ChiSLP03a, assembly GCF_034531215.2. Lineage (NCBI taxonomy): Bacteria > Bacillati > Cyanobacteriota > Cyanophyceae > Nostocales > Nostocaceae > Nostoc > Nostoc sp. ChiSLP03a. Next base: position 122,129 of record NZ_JAVRBQ020000103.1, on the reverse strand, counting down.
GAGTACCAAAATTATCTGGCGCACCAGTATTAGGTACAGACTTACGAGCATCGGCAGCGTTAGTCATCGCCGGACTAGCGGCAGAAGGACAAACCACAATTCAGGGTTTACAACACCTCGATCGCGGCTACGATCGACTTGATATGAAATTGCAGCAATTGGGGGCTAAAATCCTTCGTGTGGGCGAAACCTCAACAGATGCAGAAATCGCTCCCAGCATCAGTAGTCTGTCAAGTTGAAATCGATCGGTTAAGACTGATGCTGGGATCAAAGGAACAAGGGAGACAAGGTAAAATTTTCTCCCTTATCTCCCTTTATCTCTCCCATCTATACCTTACAATCTGCTAAATTCTCCTGATAGATAGAGGCTTTTAAGCTTTGCCCATATCTTTTTTTGATGAATATTCTGGAAAAATCTGTGTTGGCTGTTACAATATTGTTAAGAAAAGTTGCCCGTTGCATTTTGGGAACGCGCAATTGGGTTTTAACTCTCTTGAGAAGACAACGCAAAAACATTTTTTAGACCAGCTGTGGGAGGCTGGTCTTTTTGTTTTTAAAGTTATCACAAATTATACTTATCACTTTGGGTATAATATTTATGCTGTTTTATTAATTACTTTTATTGGTTTGTAATACATTGGTTATGTAAGTTACCAAATCGCCTCAAGGTTTAAAATAAACTCCTCATCTGTCAGTTCCAATAGTGATTGAAGATTCACCTTAAAGCATTGATGATAATATTCCAGATGGAAAGATTAAGGCAGGAAAGATACCTAGCCTACAAACTATTCTATCCTCTTCATCTATTTTTCTTACTTACTAGTGATACCTAACACACACAATACCACTATAGGCGCTACCTACGGTGAGCTACGCTAACGCACCTTTCCACATTTCCAAAAGCGATCGCGGACTCTATGATTGCACTGTAGCAGAGCGTCTGTATAAAAAGATGAGCGATGTCTACAACGGGCTATTCGGCGTCGCCTTGCAGAAAACCTCAAAAAACAGCGTAGACGCGTAGCGGCTTGTCGTTAGACATCGCTTGTTGTGGAAGATTGGGCGCGATCACAGTAATTATTCTGATAAACAAGCAGATATCAAGCCTGTCTACGTTTATTTGTAAAATAAAGAAATGCAGTCTGTCTGTGTATATTTGACTTAGAATCCAGAGAAGTAGAAATGTAAATTTTATGTCTAATTATCAAGAAGTACTACTGCAAGCTCAAAGCCTAACTCCTGAAGAACAAATACGCTTAATTGAACACTTGTCAAGCTTAATTCGTCAACAGGTGACTATGACACCTAAGCCAAAGCGTAGCATCCTCGAATTACGTGGTTTAGGTAAAGAAATCTGGAATGGCGTTGATGCTCAAGAATACGTTAATCAGGAACGTGATTCATGGAATGGCTAGTCCAGTTACAGGGGCAAATTGTGGGTTTGGATACTGCTCCACTGATTTACTTTATTGAAGAAAATCTTAATTATTTGGATGTTACAGATGCTTTTTTTGAAGCTATGTTTCGTGGTGAATTTAGCGTTGTAACATCAGTTTTGACTATCACGGAAGTGTTAGTCTATCCCTTGCGACAAGGAAACACAGCATTAGCTCAACAATATTGTGAAATTCTATTTAATTCTCAAGGTTTAACAGTTATCGAGGTTTTTCCCGACATCGCTGAAAATGCAGCGCAATTAAGGGCAGATTACAACTTAAGAACCCCAGATGCTATTCAGATGGCTACTGCTATTCGTGGAGGTGCATCATTTGTCAAGAAAAATGATGCGCGGTTGCCGTCTTTACCAGCGTTATCGGTGTTAGTGTTGGATACACTCATAGTTTGAGTCTTTTTGTATATTGCATAGGCGTAGCCCTCGTAGACATAGCACTTCGTATTTTAATCAATTCACCAGATATCTTCAAAATCAAGCACAAATCCAGGCAGTATATCTTCTCCTAATAAGCTAGCAGGAGATTGCAGTATTTCAACATCTCTACCAGAGCGATAAATTTCTACTTGCCGAGTTTCTAAATCAATTAACCAACCTAACTTAGCACCGTTGTCTCGGTACTCTTGCATTTTATTTTGTAGCCTTGTTAAACAATCAGTATCAGAACGCAATTCCACGACAAAATCAGGACATACAGGCGGAAATTTTTCTTTTTGCTCCTGTGTGAGAGAATTCCATCTGTTACGTCTTAACCAAGATGCATCAGGCGATCGCACTGCCCCATTTGGTAAAATAAACCCAACCGAAGAACCAAAGGCTACACCTAGTGACTCATCATCATCACGATTCCACACTCCAAGTTGAGCAGTTAAATTAGCATTGCGGTTGCTGGTTAAACCTCCGACTAAAGGCATTAGTAGCAATGTGCCATCAGCATTACGCTCAAATCTGATTAATTCATTTATCTGACATAACTGGAAGAATTGCTTATCTGTTATTTGAAGAACAGGAGCAAAGTTGATAGTTAACGCATCCATAGAAAAATTTAAACTTGAATATTCCCATAAAATTTAATATATAAGTGATCGCGCTCCCACATTTCCAAAGCGATCGCTGATTGTATGATGGCATTGTGGGCAATCCCCTTACAGAAAACCTCAAAAATAAAGCGATCGCCAGTTGTCCAAGAGTGAGCGATCGCCTTTCAGAAAACCTCAAAAACAAAGCGATTGCTTGTTGTGGAAGAGTACTGCGATAGTACTTGGTATTATAATCATTAGGCAGACATCAAACACTATCTAAATTCAGTAATAGGAAGACCTAATTTTTGAGCAGTCTCGTTCCACTTCTAAGTTTCACTATCAATAAAATATCCAGGCAAGTTAACAACTTCGGTATTGTCTCTCGTAGAAACAGCGATAAAATTTAGAGATGCAGCCCGAAAATTATAACTAAAAATACATGAAAATTAACAAAATACAATTGGGAGAAGTTACATTGGAACTACTCTCTAGTATGAGACCTGTCCTAACTTTTTCTGACTTCTGTGTACCTGCTGGGACTATAGATTTTAATAGTTATGAAGGTTTTTTACGGAATTCAGTACAACTTTTTAGTTTTTCATATCATGATTTTGTATTTGAAGCAAAGATTCACAATGGCATGGTTTTTATTAAGCGCAATGATTTATATCAGCATAGTGAGCAGTACTTGGGAAACGAACCATGCCAGGTATCTTTGCAGTGGAATGCCGACTCAATAGGATGTGGTATTGTTCCTCACGGTTCACTGACAGATATGAATCGCCATATGAAATCTGTTCGTACACCAATTACAATACCTCCATCTGAAATCGTAACAATTCTAAGGAGAGAAAATCTTCTGTCTAATAATAGTTATCCAAATATGGATGATTTTTTTTCTACTGTCTTGGATTGTCTCCATTGCTGTCAGGAAGATATTCGACGGCATGGCTCTGAAACTCTCTTTTGGAGGCCTGTAGATAAAATACAAAAACCTCTCAATGAACCAGAAATAACAAAGGGAGTTGCGGCTTTTTTAAGTATTTACGGAACGATGAAAAACTTTGATGTTTTATGTGAAACAGTTGCTGGCAATGGCAGGGTAGATTTTTATCTAGTTGCGCCAGTATTTAATATCAAAGGTCTAGGAAAGATAGCAATAGAAGCTAAAAAGGCTAATTCAAATGATTTAGAGCATGGTTTAAGTGTCCAGTTGCCTAAATATATGCAGTCGATAGGAACAAATTACGGTATTTACCTTGTTTACTGGCTGAAATCAGCTAATGATTCCAGTTATTCTCAAAATAGCTATCCAGAACTAGAAATTGCAAAACTTCATCCTATAAAGCGTCCAAATACAATTCGTACTGTTGGTATGGATTTATCAATAGGTATTTCTCCTAGTCAAAAATTATAAAATTCAATAAACCAAGAATTTACGCTCTTGCTCTCTGCGCCTCTGTGTGAGTCTATTTCATCCTTGTAAGCAGCAATGTTGAATTAGGCAGGCAATATGCCTGCCTAATTCGTTCTACTCGATTCCTTCAATCCGGTCTTCAACTTCTTGGTATAACTCGCGCAGACGATCTAAATTCTCTTCGCTAGTCTCCCAATAACCGCGTCCATTGACTTCCAACAAAGTTGATACAACCTTGCGGAAAGAATGGGGATTGAGGTTCATTAAGCGTTTCTGCATTTCTTCATCTTTGATGAATGTTTCGTTAGTATCCTCATAAATCCAGTTATCCACAGCGCCGGCTGTTGCACTCCAACCCATTGTATTTACCAACCGTTTGGAGAGTTCGCGCACGCCTTCATAACCGTGATTCAGCATCCCCTCGTACCATTTGGGATTTAACAATTTGGTACGCGCATCCAAACGCACGGTTTCTGTTAATGTCCGCACTTGGGCGTTAGCTGTGGTTGTATCTGCAATATAAGATGCTGGTTTTTTACCATCACCGCGCAGATTTGCCACTAGCTTTGTAGGATCTGAATCAAAGTAGTGAGAAACATCCGTTAAGCTAATCTCAGAAGAATCCAAATTTTGGAAAGTTGCATCAGCAGTTTTTAATGTACTTTCAAAAATCTGCCGAGATTCGTCCATGATTCCGGGGTTATCGGAATTGAAGGAGAAGGATTTCCGGTTGAGATACATTTCCTGCAACTCAGCTTCGCTATCCCAAGTGCTGTTTTCTACTGCCAAGTTGATATTTGACGAATAGGAACCAGAAGCATTGGAGAAAACGCGCGTTGCTGCTTGACGCAGATTAATCCCCATATCTTGGGCTTGCTGCAAAGCATGTTTGCGAACAAAGTTCATTTCTAAGGGTTCATCTGCCTCAGCTGCCATCTTCACGCCTTGGTCTAGCAGGTTCATTTGGTTGATGAACAAGTCGCGGAATACACCAGAACAGTTGATTACCACATCAATTCTGGGACGTCCCAATTCTTCTAGAGGTATCAATTCCAACTTGTTCACCCGTCCCAAGGCATCGGGAACTGGACGTACGCCCACCATCCACATAATTTGGGCTAGGGATTCACCGTAAGTTTTGATGTTATCGGTTCCCCAAAGGACGCAGGCAATGGTTTCTGGCCATTTTCCTTCGTTTTCTGCCTTGTTACGTGCCAAAAGCCTGTCTACAACGATTTTGGCTGATTGGACTGCTGCTGTTGTTGGGATGGATTGTGGATCGAGTGCATGGATATTCTTACCCGTGGGTAATACATCCGGGTTGCGGATGGGATCGCCACCAGGGCCGGGTAGGACGTACTCACCTTCTAAGCCTTTGAGTAATGCTCCGAGTTCGTTGTCGGCACAAACTTGTTGCAGGCAGAATTCCAAATACTCAAATAATGGTTTTAGGGCTGCGCTATCGACTTTGGGATAACCTGCTTTATGCAATGCTTCTACCCAAGGTTCTTTTTTGCCCATATTGAAGAAATTCAACCGGGAAACTAGAGAAACTCGTCCTTCCGCATCGATTTGCTCTTGCACAAGGGCGGTAACTGCTGCACGGGTTGCCAAAGTAATATCTTGCAATAACTGGACATCTTCTAAAATGCCCCGATCGCTATTTTGGTAAATATCGTCAATGTTACGCCCAATGCTGTTAGCGATAATTCCCGGTAAGCCTTGAAGTCCTTCTTCTTGACGATCTAGACTAGCAATGTTAACCAGAGTTGCGATCGCTTCTTCTGCACTTGGCGGTTTCCCAATGACGTGCAACCCACAAGGCAACAACCGCGACTCAATTTCCATCAACTTGCGGTAGACGTTGCCAACAATACGATCGCGATCGTCGGCACTCATGTCTCTGGCATCGGTTTCTGGGAGGTTAATATCCTTATCCAGATTCACGATCCGGCATTTATCCATAATGCTGTTGACAATGGGAATGCCGCGTCCACTATCTTTCAAGGTTTGGTAGGAAGCAATTAATTCGCTGAGTTCCTTCAAACCTTTATACAAACCTGCATTTTCTGCCGGCGGTGTCAAGTAGGAAATTGTTTCGGCATAACTCCGACGTTTAGCAATTGTCGCTTCACTCGGATTATTCGCTGCGTAGTAATACAGGTTGGGAATTGAGCCAATCAAGTTATCTGGATAACAATCACCAGACATCCCCATTTGTTTACCTGGCATGAATTCCAAGGAACCGTGTGTACCAAAGTGCAGTACAGCATCAGCTTTCCAAACTTGCTCTAAATAAGTGTAGTAGGCAGCAAAACCGTGGTGAGGACTAGCTGAACGGGAGAATAACAGCCGCATCGGGTCGCCTTCGTAACCAAATGTCGGTTGTACACCGATGAAGACATTACCGAATTGCTTACCATAAATCAGCAAGTTTTGCCCATCGCTGTTGAGATGTCCCGGAGGCGGGCCCCAGTTTTCCTCTAAACGTTGAGAGTAGGGGGTGAGTGCCTCATACTCAGGAACCGACATTTTGTAAGCAACATTTAGTTCTGGGCTGCTGTACTGCGCCTGTGCATCATGAATGACTTCTTGCATCAACGCTTCGGCGGATTCTGGCAATTCTGGTAAGTCGTAACCGTTATTTTTTAGGGCTTTCATTACCTCGTAGATGGAGCCGAATACATCCAAGTAGGCGGCGGTTCCCACATTACCTTTATCTGGCGGAAAGCTGAAAACAGTGATCGCGACTTTTTTATCAAGCTTCGGCTTGCGGCGCAGATTTGCCCATTTTAAAGCGCGTTCGGCTACAGCTTCCATACGGTCTTGGAGAGCGATCGCTTTCCCTGTAGCTCCATCTCTACCCGATAAGATAATCGGCTCAATTGCTCCATCCAATTCAGGAATTGCAATTTGCAAAGCTACTTGAATTGGATGTAACCCTAAATCGCTATCCATCCACTCTTCTGTGGTTTGGAATACTAAGGGTAACGCCACCATATAAGGACGGTTTAAGCGTTTGAGTGATTCAATTGCTTTGGGATGATCTTGTCTGGCTGGCCCACCTACTAAAGCAAAACCAGTCAGCGATATCACTGCATCTACCAACTGTGTGTTAGTAGTTGGTTCATAAAAGTATGCATCCACAGGCTTGGAGAAATCCAAACCACCAGCAAACACAGGTAGTACCCGTGCGCCTAATGCTTCCAACTCCTGCACCATTGCCACATAATGGGCATCATCCCCTGTAACTAGGTGGGTGCGTTGCAATACTAACCCAACACAAGGAGCTAGGGGATCTTTGAGATCGCTAGAAATATCCTTACGAGCTGTATACCAATTGAGGTACTCTCTGACATCTTCAAACATACTGGGAGCCAAAGGATGCCAAATCCCTAAATCGGGATAAACCACTGGTTGTTCGTATGTAGAAGGTGCAAAATTCTGTTTGTCTAAACCTTTAAATACATATTTATCAGCTAGCATCAGCAAGAAGTTTTCCAGGTTTTCTGGAGAACCACCTAGCCAATACTGAAAACTGAGCATGAAATTTCGGGCATCCTGTGCCTTGTCCATTGGTAAAAACTTCAGCACTTGCGGGAGGGTACGCAAAAGCTTCAACATCCCATCTTGGAATCCCGCACCGGATTTTTCTTTGCGTTTCCGCATGAATTGGGCGATCGCACTTTTTGACTGACCCAACTGTGCCAAGGAAAAGCTGCCCATTTTACTCAGGCGCATTACCTCTGGCATCGAGGGAAAGACAACGGAAACGTCGAGGCGATCGCGGTGTGGTTCTACTGCTGCTACTACTTTCTGTGCTAAATCTTCAATGAAAATAAGGGAAGCGATGAAGATATTAGCACTCTCAATTTCTCGTTTGAACTCTTCGTAATTCTCTGGGTCGCGGAGTTCCTCAATCAAGTACCCGCTGATTTCAATCGCCAAGTTGGGATTGTTCGCGTTAATCGTGCGAACTGCTTGCGATAATGCACTCTGGTACTGGGACTCAAGCACGACATAGACCACCTTGATTAAACTACGTCCGCGTAAGTTATCAGGCGCAATGTGTCTAATGGTGGACTTGACGTGTGTGAACATGCTTCTTCGGCTCCTTTGATGCGTGTTCTCTTAAGGAAGTTCCTAGCGGCATCATTAGCCATAGGTAACTTGTGATCTTTAAGCAATATGTGTTTTTTATCAGAAAACGCTTGCCCACTGGGCATTTTATCGTCTATCTGACACAAATCGATATAAAAAACGAAATATTTCTTCGTAATTGTTGACTTTGTATAAAAGTATTAGCTCACATATTTGTAAACTTTTCGTAACAATTATTTTTAATAGTTAAATAGCTATTTAGCTATTTAAATCCATTTACAAAACTAGCTTTGCTTACTAAATATTTTTTAGCAAGCATAGACAAGTTGTAATTTCTAATAAGCAGTAGAAAGGCAGAGTTTCTTTCAGATTAAATTGATAAATTATCAACAAATACAGTTCGGTTAAGAATTTTTTGGAGAACTATAGATAGGCCTGTATTGACGCTTACACCCAACAAATTTGGGCTTTGTCTTCTTCAGTTGACCCCAATGAACAATACTGTGCCTCTACCAAGGTATTTGTATCATTATTAACGTGAAACGGGATTACAGAAAAGTTAAAAACCGTCCCCGATTAGAAGGAACGGTTAAGACAGTTTATTGATGAACTAATTCAAGAGGTGGACAAACTTCCAATTTATGCGTTGATTTGTCCAGAAATTAAGTTACAGTTCCAAACCCTGTCACACCGAAATCGGTTCTTCAATGTTTACCACCACAGCTTGTAGTTCCTTCGCTTTCTCTTCCGGTAAAGCATCATTGGCAAACATCCCCGCTGCTAGTTCGGTTCCCGCTAGATACTTTAGCCTTTCGCTTGTCCGATATGGTGGAAAAAACTCGGCGTGTAAATGCGCTTCGGGATGAGCTAAACCGTCAGTTGGTGCTTGGAACCAAGCCATCAAGTACGGAAACGGGCGATTCCACAAACCGTCATACTTGAGAGTGACAGTTTTTAACGCTTTGGCAAGTCCCCAACGTTGTTGTGGGGTAAGATCCATAAAAGTGCTAACTGGCTCTTTTGGTGCAAGCCAGACTTCATAGGGGTAACGAGCGCAGACTGGGACAAATGCGATCGCATACTCATCTTGATATATAATTCGCTGGTTAGCTGCAATCTCCTTTTGAATCAAGTCTTGCAGTAAACCCCGCCGGTGTTCTTGATAATACTCCTGCTGCATCGCGAGCATTCGCGCTGGAACAGGCGGAACAAAAGGATAAGCATAAATTTGCCCGTGAGGATGGTGCAATGTTACACCCACCTCTACACCTTTATTTTCAAAGGGCAGCACATACTGAATTTGGGGATTTAATCCGAGTTCGCGGGTGCGATCGCCCCAGACTGACAACAGCAAATCTAGATGATCCAACTCTAAGGAACTCAAGGAGGCGCGGGCATCTTGAGTAAAAACCACTACCTCACAGGCTCCATTTGCAGGTAACGTTTCCACGATGGTATCAGGTGGATTGTTGGCTGTGGGACTCATTGAGGGAAAGCGGTTATCGAACACTGCCACATCATACTTACCTTGTGGTAGTTCAGTTGGAAACTCCGGGTTGGTGGTAGGTGCGAGGGGATTATATTCTGGAGGCGGCATGAATGTCCGCCCTTGACGGTGACTGGCATAAGCTACCCATTCACCCCGCAAGGGGTGCCAGCGCAAGTGGGGATTAGCTTGCACTGGCTCATTACTAGGACTAGGGGCTTCTAACTGACTAGTAATTGGGTAGCGACTGTATAATTTGAGTTTGCGTCCGTCGGGCTTTAACAGCTTGTGGGAGTACATAAACCTTGTCCTGAGAGGGTTGCAGCGCGGATTGCCTCAATGGGAAATTTCGGCGTGCGATCGCCGTACAATAAACCGTTAGCTTCTTGGAAAGTATCTGTTAATTGTGTGTAACAGAATCCGCTAAATAGCTCAATGTTATTAACGGTTTCCAGCAGTTCAGCATATTTCATTTGTAATTCGGAGATATTCGAGCAGTTTTCATATCCCCAAGCTTGAGCTTGATCGGCATTCGGTTGGTCGAGAGGTGCATAGGCGATACCACCAAACTCGGTTAACATCACTGGCTGTCCCTGATGGGGATAGTTATCCAAGGTGAGAATGCGTCCTCCAGGGCGGCTACGCTCAAATAGATCCGATATCTGAATATCTGGTCTGTAGCGATGGGCTAATCGCTCAGGGTGGCGTTCATAGTCGTGAATAGCGAGGATGTCGGTATCTGTACTTTCCCAACCATCGTTACCAATTACTGGGCGAGTCGGATCGAGAGTCTTGGTCAGATGATACATTGCCAAAACGTAGTTACGATGAGCCGCCGTCTCAGTCAAATTTGGCACACCCCAAGATTCATTAAACGGCACCCACGCCACAATACAAGGATGGCTAACATCTCGCTTGATAATTTCCGTCCACTCACGCGTCATCCGTTCTACAGCTTTTGGCGTGAAACGGTAAGCACTGGGCATCTCCTCCCATACTAACAACCCTAAAACGTCTGCCCAATATAAAAAGCGGGGGTCTTCAATTTTTTGGTGTTTGCGTACTCCGTTAAAACCCATAGCTTTGACGAGTTCTACATCACGTCGTAATGCTTCGTCATTGGGTGGAGTCATTAATGTTTCAGGCCAATAACCTTGGTCGAGAACTAAGCGCAGATAGTAGGGACGACCATTGAGCATAAAGCGATCGCGCTGGATGCTGACAGTCCGCATCGCTGTATAAGATTGCACTTCATCTAACAGACGATCTTTATCCCATAGCTGAATTTGGGCATCGATCAGCGTCGGCTTTTCTGGACTCCACAGTAATTCATTACGGCAGTCGTCAATACCCGGATCGCTCAGAACAATGCGGCGGCTAATTTCCCCATTGAATACTTCATAAGTATCGCTTGCTAACAGGCGATCGCCAACGCTTAGTTTGACTTTAATTTGTACACCTGAAGTAGGTAAATTACCAGCTAGCCCAACTTCAAAGCCAATTTCCCACCGTTCGCAGTCGGGAATCCAACGAAGATTGCCGATATAAGTCTCACCTACGCGCTCTAGCCAGACTGTCTGCCAAATACCAGTTGTGCGAGGATACCAAATACTATGGGGTTTCAGTTGCCAATCTTGTTTACCACGAGGTTTGGCGAGGTCGTGCGGATCGTCTTGCGCCCACACTGTTACCTTTGTTGTACCACTGTTATTTAAGGTATGGGTAATATCGAGACTGAAAGAGGTGTGTCCGCCTTCATGCTCGGCTATATATTTATTGTTTACCCACACACGAGCGCGATAGTCTACAGCGCCAAAGTGTAACACTAATCTGCCGTCCCCTGGTGGCGTTTCAAATTCGCGCTCGTACCAGCAGTTTGGATGAAAACCGCGATCGTTAATCCCACTTTTGATAGATTCGGGCGCATAAGGAACTTCTATATGATGATGCCATTCGCTAAAATCGCTCGGTTCGACACATTTTCCTTCGTCATCAAATGCGAATTTCCACAGTCCATTTAAAGATTGCCAGTGCGATCGCTTTAACAACGGTCGTGGGTGTGCTGGTGTTAAGTCCACAAAATTACTATCTGTTTTAGAGGTCAATTTAACCTCAGCATTCTCTAAATCTAACAATTTCATCAAATTTCCTCCTGTCCATAACTCAATCAACCCCTGCTACAGACTAAATCCAGACCCAAATATTGGGTTTCCAGATATAGCAAGAGTTTTGACCCGATCGTTCATCAATCGGTTCGAGCTAGTAGCATTATATTTTTTCGTAGTCAATACTGATACCTTCCCCACTTACGTGATGAAGTATAACAATAACGTTTATATACCCCTAGCTCGTGACATTATGGCATATACATTATCAATCTTTGCCAGGTTATCTAAAAAAAAAGCATTATATTTAGGTGCCTAATTACTATCATAAATCTGCCACACGAGAAAGTGGTTGTCATGAAAATTTTATTTATATCAATTATTTAAGTAAATTTTTTAAAATCATTTATTAGTCAATAAGCATTAGCAAACAAAAGAGAAATGATTAAAATCAGGTTATATTAAGAGAATAACGGAACCATTCATTGAATATTGCTAAATAGAGAGCATTTTTGTCTGCAACCACGCCAGCCACAAAACAAGAAAATTTGGTGTTCTTGTCCTAAACCCCTGTTCTCTTTGGTCGCGGCAGGAAACAGTGTTTCGACTTTCTTCTCTACAGGACGCTACGCCTGATACAGGAGCACCTTCAGCCTCTAATTCTGTTCGTAGGGCATCTGTCCAATCATGCAGCGCATGTTTTGAAGCAGAATAGACCTCTTGCAAAAATATATTTTTGCAAGATAAAGAAAAGGGTGCATGTTAAAGGGAAAGGATTTTGAGTTTCTTTACCCTTTTCCCCTTCGCCTTTGCCCCGATTTTTGCCAAGAAGTCTAATGTGAGAGTCCAGCTTTCTGTTGATAGAGCATCGTTAATTATCGTTATGGAACGATCGGTAGTTAATTCGAGCGGATACCAGTTAATATAGGTCGCTGCATTGCTGGTTGGGCATTAAGGATTTCCGCTTCCACCCGATGCGCCTAACACTTGCCCAGTAGCATAGCTCGACTCTTGCGAGGCAAGCAGCACGTAAATAGGGGCAAGCTCTGCTGGCTGTCCGGGACGTCCCATCGGTGAGTCACTGCCGAACTTCTCGATTTTACTCTGCGGTTGACCGCCACTAACCTGGAGCGGTGTCCAGTAGGGCCCAGGTGCGATCGCATTCACACGGATACCCTTCTTCGCAAGCTGCTTTGCCAGTGACTTGGTAAACGCGACAATCGCCGACTTAGTTTGGGCATAGTCGAGCAGGTTCTCGCTAGGGTCATAGGCTTGGACTGAGGAGGTATTGATAATGCTTGCACCGGGACTGAGGTGCGGCACAGCAGCTTTAACGATCCAAAACATTGCGTAGACGTTCGTCTTGAACGTTGAGTCGAACTGTTCGGTCGTGAGATCGAGAATCAAGTCAACAGATTGTTGTTTACCAGCATTGTTAACCAGAATGTCGAGTCCGCCGAGTTCGCGCACGGCAAATTCGACGAGTTGATTGCAGAAGTTTTCGTTGCGAATATCGCCGGGAATCGCCACCGCCTTACGTCCTGCTGCCCGAATCAGTTGAATTACCTCGCGGGCATCTGGCTCCTCGACCGGCAGATAGTTGATCGCAACATCAGCACCTTCACGCGCAAAGGCGATCGCTGCTGCTCGACCAATACCGGAATCGCCGCCTGTTAGCAGCGCCTTGCGTCCCACTAGCCGTCCAGAACCCTGATAACTTGTCTCACCGCGATCGGGTCGCAGGATCATTTTGCTGGCAAGACCGGGTGGCTCCTGCGGTTGTTGCGAAAAGGGCGGACTCGGATATTGCTTAACTGGGTTCTGCTTGACAGACTGGTTGGGTGTTTCCTGGTTGGGCGTCACTTGTTGATTTGCTGGGGTAGATGTTTGTTGTGCGAAGATTGGTACCGTTTGCACTGCGACAACGCCAATAGATAGACCGCCGAGAACTTGACGACGTGAGGCTTTTTTGAAGATATTTTTTTGTTGCATACTGAGTTTCTTGACTTGGATTTCGCCCCACTGAATTGATTTGAAAGCAGGTTTTCGCCGAAGCATCTGCAATGAGACTGATAGAAATTGGCATCACAGCAAAGCGCTATGGAAGAACGGGCTGACCGCCAGTAACGGGAATCACCGCGCCTGAAACGTAACTGGCTTCGGAAGAAGCTAGCAGCACGTATATTGGTGCAAGTTCAGCTGGCTGTGCGGGGCGTTTCATTGGGTACTGCTGCCCGAACTGTGTCACCTGTTCGTTTGGCATAGTTGCCGGGATTAACGGTGTCCACACGGGGCCTGGCGCGACAGCGTTAACTCGGATACCCTTTTCGGCTAGTAACTGCGCCAACCCACCAGTGAAGTTGACGATCGCTCCTTTGGTCGCCGAATACGCCAGTAGCTTCGGTTTCGGTTCAGCCGCATTGATGGAGGCAGTATTGATGATGGCACTACCTGGCTGCATGTGCGGCACTGCGGCTTTGCACAGGTAGAACATCGCGTAGATGTTGGTTTTGAAGGTGCGATCAAACTCCTGTGACGAAATCTCATCAAGGCTTTCTCGCGTCATCTGGAAAGCGGCATTGTTAACGAGGATATCGATTTTGCCGAACTCATTTCGCGCCCGTTCAATAATCTGTTGACATTGCGCTTCTTCCTGGATATCGCCTGCAACAGCGATGCACTTACGCCCCTCTTTTTCGACGATGCGAACGGTTTCTTCTGCATCCGGTTCTTCGTTTAAATAAGCAATTAGCACATCAGCACCTTCGCGGGCGAAGGCAAGCGCGACTGCCCGCCCGATGCCAGAATCGCCACCCGTGATAATAGCCGCTTTACCTTGCAGTTTTCCAGAACCGCGATAAGAATCTTCGCCATAATCTGGCTTCGGGTTCATCTGTGACTCTAGTCCTGGCACATCTTGCTGTTGTTCAGGAAACGGCGGCTTTGGTTGTTCTTGTAGGTTCTGTGAAATCATTAACTCTCCTTTCTACTGGCTGGGTTTGGAGTAAAAAACTAAATAAAGTAAGACTGCTTTTGTGCAAGCGCCTAATGCAGCATCTGCTGTAGTGATTATCCTTTTGTTGTTTGATTCTTTGTTCTTGATAGTTACCAAGTAGGTGATACCAATTTGAAAAATGATTGCGACAGATAGATTCACACCAAGCCAGACGCACCAAAGCAATTCCCAATTCAAAATCTAAAATCCAAAATCTAAAATGGTATGAATCATAAGACTTTTTATGACTAAATAATACAAAGCACTTGGAATTTACTTTCACAAACACCTAACTATAGAAGTCTTTTTCATGCTGTGCTTATTGAAAAAACAGTTTAATTTAGATTCATGGTTAAACAACAAGTTCTGAACACAGCAAGCACACAACCAAACAGCTAAGACTATATTGAAAATAATAAATAATCTTTATTTTCATCAAACTCTAAGCCACTAAATTCCAGTAAATATCGATTGAAATCGAAGATTTACATCTGTGCAAACCATAACTGAATCTGAACGAACTTGACCACATCACAATCAACATCTAAAGGACAAAAAAATGGCACTTTTCAATCTTGGTACACTCGGTAGCACTCCTGTTGTTAAGAATAACTTTGATTTGACTACATCCGATCCCACAGATGTCTTTCAATTCAAAATTACTAGTGGCAAAAATATCAACCTTTCTCTGACAGACATTAGCGCGGGTGATGATGCCGACATCAGGCTGTTTCGAGATGCGAACAATAACGGCGTACTAGACGACTTCGACCGAAAAGTTGGAATTGTTTCCAATCGCGGAAGCAACCAAGATGAGGCGATTAACTTTAAAACTAGCTCAGGTACTTTTTTTGCCGAAGTTTCTCGCTTTGCTCCAGGTAGTTCTGGAAATGTCAGTTACGATTTAGCCTTGTCTGCGACTGAACCTGCTGGAACTTTTCCGATTTCAGCTAGTTCTAGCAACCTTCTACCTAAAGAATTTGTACTTGGTGACTTGTCAGGTAATATCACTCGTACAGGTAACGTCAATAACCAGAATACTACTGATGTTTACAGCTTCTCTTTGGGATTTCGTCAGGGTGTCGACATCAGATTGGAAGGATTAAGCAGCGATGCTGATATCCGGGTGATTCGAGACTCTAACAACAATCGCATCGTCGATGCAGGCGAGGTAATTACCAGTTCTAATAATGGAGGTATTACTTCAGAACTGATTTCCAACATTAGTGTACGTGGTGACTACTTCTTGCAGGTAACTGAATTCACTGGCGCCACTAACTACAACGTGACTTTTAATCAGTTCTCTGTCCCTGCTTAAGCTTAGGCATTAGCAGTGGTGAATAGTAATTGAAAGCTTTGTACAGCAATGCTTTCAAGAGTATGAAAATGATGCAAGCGGCAGAGAATCATACCTGAACTTTGCCGCTTTTACTCCACACTCTAGACAAAAAATTACATTAGGCTTAACTAAAACTAATCTTGCTTTAAGCAAATAACTATTTACACCAAAAAAACAAAAAAATGACTAATTTCAATCTTGGTACTCTGTCTAGCACCCCTTCTCACTTTTCTTTTGAAACACCAGACCCTACTGATATCTATCAGTTCCAAATCAGCAGTACCAGAAACGTTAACTTGTCTCTTAACGAGATTAGTGCTGGTGATGATTCCGATCTGAGACTTTTTCGAGACGTTAACGGTAACGGTATATTAGACGCGGCCGAGCGAGCGAATGGATTGGTTGCAAGTTCACGCAATGGCAGCAACTTTGATGAATCAATTAATGTCAAAGCAAATGCAGGTACTTATTTTGCTGAAGTCTCTCGCTTTTCTGGTTCCGGCACTGTGACTTACGATTTAGACTGGTCTGCAACGACACCCAATTCAACACTCGATTTCAACAATCTTTTGCCCAAGGAATTTGAACTTGGTGACTTATCAGGTGATATCGCACGTACTGGTTTTATCAGTGACAAAAATACCGCTGATGTTTACCATTTTTCTCTAGGAAGCTTTGAGGGTGTCAATATCACATTGAGCGGACTAAGCAATGATGCCGATATCCGACTAATTCGAGACTTTAATCGCAATGGCAGAGTTGAGGTAGGAGAGGAAATTGCCCGTTCTATTAAAAGCGGTATTACCTCAGATATTATTTCCAATATTAAGGATGCTGGTGATTACTTCCTACAGGTCGATCAATTCAAAGGTAGCACTAATTACACTTTGAGTTTTGACCATTTCACCACGTCCGAAGCTTAAGTTTAAGCATCGAAAGTGGTGAATAGTACTTGAAAGTATTGTACGGCAATGCTTTCAAAGGTATGCAAATGATGCAAACGGTAGAGAGTTATACCTGAACTTTACCGCTTCATTGCATAAATTATAGCTGCACTCATCAAATATTTCAACAAAATTGACGCTAAAGATTTAATCATAAGAAACCTCTGGTAACTCAGAGGTTTTTTTGGATCAATTTTATACAACAATTTTTTAGTGTTACCAAGGTTTGCCAAAGCGATCGCCTGAGGCAAGCTTTCGCCTACTTCTTTACATATCCCTTATTCGAGCAAACTCATTCTCAATTACGGCAACGGCGAATTATATGACTTTTTCTGACTAAATCATACAAAGCATTTGGAATCTACTTTAAAAAACACCTAACTATAGAAGTCTTTTTCATGCTGTGTTTCTTAAAGAAACAGTTTAATTTAGATTCATGGTTAAACAACAAGTTCTGAACGCGGCAAGCACAAAACCAAACGGCTAAGGCTCTTTTGAAAATAATAAATGTTCTTTGTTTTCATCAAAATCTAAGCTGATAAAATCTAGTAAATGTCGATTTAAATCGGAATTTAATCTGTGCAAACCACAACTTAATCTGAACTTGACCAAATTGCAATCAACATCTAAAGGACAAAAAAATGGGATTTTCCAATCTTGGTACACTCGGTAGCACCCCTGTTGTTAAGAATAACTTTGGTTTAGTTACATCCGATCCCACGGATGTCTTCCAGTTCAAAATCACCAGTAGTAAAAATATCAACCTGTCTTTAACAAATATTAGTGCAGGAGATGATGCTGACCTCAGACTGTTTCGAGATGCTAACAATAACGGCGTACTAGACAGCTTCGACCGAACTTCTGGACTTGTTTCTAATCGGGGAAGCAACCAAGATGAGGCGATTAACTTTAAAACTAGCTCAGGTACTTTTTTTGCCGAAGTCTCTCGCTTTAGCACTAGTGTGGGCGGTGTTAGTTACAATCTAGCCTTGTCTGCAACTGAATCTTCTGGAACTTTTCCGCTTGCAGCTAGTTTCAGTAACCTTCTACCGAAGGAATTTGTACTTGGTAATTTATCAAGTGATGTCACTCGTACAGGTAACGTCAGTAACACTAACACTGCTGATGTTTACAGCTTCTCTTTGGGAACTTTTGAGGGTGTCAACATTAATTTGAACGGATTAACCACTGATGCTGATATCCGGCTGATTCGAGACTTTAACAACAATCGCATTGTTGATGCAGGAGAGGAAATTGCACGCTCTACTAAAGGTGGTACTACTTCAGAACTGATTCCTAACATTAATCAATCTGGTGACTACTTCTTGCAGGTTACTGAATTCACTGGCAACACTAATTACAACGTGACTTTTGACCATTTCACCACCCCCTTTGCTTAAGTTTAAGCATTGGCAGTGTTGAGTAATACTTGAAAGTTTTGTACGGCAATGCTTTCAAGGGTATGCAAATGATGCAAGCGGTACAAATCCATACCTGAATACTGCTTGCATTTCTAAATATATCTCTGCACGGCTCAAATATTTGCACAAATATGAATAAAACATTACAACTAGGCGATGTCTACGATGGACGTAGTGGCAGCGCCCTCTTACCGCCAGAAATTATTCCTTTTTTAGCAAGTTACAATCTAATTCCGCAATTGTTATCTCAGAGCATTATCGAATTAGCGATCGCACCAATCATCTGCACACAAATCGAAATATCTCATGCTCTAGAACAATTTTATCAGCAATGGGATTTGACCACCGAGCAAAAAATCCAAGATTGGTGCTTATGTTACGGTATGACTCAAGAACAATTAGAACTTTTCGCTACCCGAAAGCTGAGAGTTGAAAAGTTCAAGCAACAAACTTGGGGACATCAACTAGAATCTTACTTCCTGAAATACAAAAGACATTTTGATAAAGTCATTTATTCTTTAATTCGGACTGATAGCAGAGGAACTGCTAACGAACTATTCTTCCGAATTGCAGAAGGAGAACAATCATTCTCCGATCTAGCCTGTGCATATTCCCAAGGGCCAGAAGCTGACACAAATGGCATTATCGGCCCAGTGGAACTTGGTACGATCGCTCCCAATTTTGCTCAGTTACTTTGCACGAGTCAAGTGGGTATAGTTCAAGCACCTATGCCTTTTGGAAATTCCTGGATAATTATCCGTGTGGAAAAGTTTATCAGTGCCCAGTTGGACGATTTTATGCGCCAACGTTTGCTGCAAGAGAATTTTGAAACTTGGTTTCAACAGCAATTAAATCAACTATCACCAGAAGAAAAAACCTGGATGGGAATCAACACCAAACCAGCACAGCCCCAAGAAGCGAAAGCTGCTTAAAAATTATTAAAATCGGGTGCAAGATGATGACAAATACAACCATTGATATTCAAGAATATATTGCCGATCTATTTCCTTTCAATTATCTGCCACCAAATGTTTTAGAAAATTTGCTCGACAAGGTGCAATTTTGTCGTTATCGCATCGGGCAAGTAATAGTAACCAGTGAAGCTATGCCCAATTGGATTAGCATTATCTACCAAGGACAAGCGCGTTTATTAACCTACAATTCTCAAGGACAAAATCCGGCGACACTGAAGTTGCTCTCAGCAGGAGAGGTTTTGGGTTGGGTAAGTTATATGCGGGGTATTGCTTGTGAAACTGCGATCGCTTCTACTGAAGTTATCGCGATTAATCTACCTATTGCTGGTTTTTTAACTTTACTCAAGCAGGAAGAGGCTTTTGTCCACGCCTTGCAAAATGAGATTACTCTCTTAGAAGTGCATGAACTGCTTACCGAAGAACTCAGCCGTCGCGCAGATGGGAGCAGGAATTTAGTTAAACTTGCCCAAGCTGCAACTGAAGTTGCGATTATCCAAACAATTCCTGCACGCAAAGTCTTTCACCAGCAGTTAGATTCAGAATTTTTGTGGTTAGTCAGCAGTAATTTTGATGCTGAGTTTTCTGTGGGGAGTCGCTTAGAGTTGGATGAACTCAACCCCAAGCTAAAATTTAATGTAAATATGCGCCTGGTGGGATTGCCTAAATCAATATTTAGAGAAAATCTCGCATCTCCTACACCAAAAACACTCTTCCCCGCAGAGATTCCCTACGCCTCAGAAATTACTGTCACAGAAGCACCAGCAGCTAAGGGTAAACAAAAGAAGTTTCCTTATGTCAAAGGTAGAGGGCCGCTTGATGCAACACTAGCTTGCTTCCAGATGTTGAGCCAATACTTTAACATCTCCTGGCGCAGAGATACATTGCAGCGAGTGTTAACTAAGCAGCACGAACAGAAAGGTATTATATCTCTGCAATTTTGCGCTGCTGCTGCTGAGTTGATGGGGTTGACAACACAGATGGTGAAAGTTCCCGCCGCCGCAGTCGGACGCTTGCAACTACCAGTAATGATTTCTTGGCAAGATAGTTTTGCCATTATCTATAAAAATAGCGATCGAGAGTTACTGATTGCCGTTCCAGAGATGGGACTACTGCGCTACAAATTACGAGACTTTGCGGAAAACTGGGGGGCTGAAGGAGAAGTCCTGCTACTGCAAACTACCAAAAATACTCCCAAGGCGCGGTTTAGTTTAAGTTGGTTTGTACCTTCGCTGCGGCGTTATCGCAAGGTGTTAATTGAAGTACTAATCGCTTCCATTGTTATTCAACTGTTTGGGCTAGTAAATCCCCTCGCCACACAGGTGATTATTGATAAAGTATTGGTTGGTAACAGTCCTGATACCCTGGAAGTTTTTGGCATCTTTTTGCTAGTAGTAGCAATCATTGAAGCAATACTCACCAGTATCCGCACTCATTTATTTACAGATACCACTAACCGAATTGACCTCGCCCTTGGTTCTGAGGTGATTAATCACCTGTTGCGTCTGCCATTATCTTACTTTGAACGCCGTCCCGTGGGAGAATTGGCAACGCGAATTCACGAGTTGGAAAATATTCGCTCTTTCTTAACTGGTACAGCTTTAACTGTGGTGATGGATGCGGTATTTTCAGTGGTCTACATTGTAGTAATGGCGATTTACAGCCCAGTATTGACCTTGGTAGCTTTGGCAACAGTACCGTTGTTTGGCTTACTCAACTTGATGGTATCACCTGTGATGCGCCGACAATTGCAAGAAAAAGCTGAGTGCAATGCAGAGACGCAATCTTACCTCGTGGAAGTGATGGGGGGAATGCAGACAGTCAAGGCGCAAAATTTAGAAATGCGATCGCGTTGGCAATGGCAAGAACGCTATGCTCGTTATATTAGCGCAGGTTTCAAAACAGTCTCCACCCAAACTACTGCCGGTTCTGTTAGCAGTTTTCTCAACAAGTTTTCCAGTATGTTAGTGCTGTGGGTGGGAGCTTTTCTAGTTCTCAATCAGCATCTAACCTTGGGACAACTCATCGCTTTCCGCATCCTAGCTGGTTATGTCACCAGTCCCTTGTTACGCCTAATGCAACTTTGGCAGAACTTCCAAGAAACCGCTTTATCTCTGCAACGCCTTGCTGATATTTTAGACACACCCCAAGAAGTAGAAATCGGTAACTGTCAAAATATCCTGATGCCCAGCGTTCAAGGTAGTGTCCGCTTTGAAAATCTCAGCTTCAGTTTCTCAGAACACGGGCCATTGCAACTATGCAATATTAACTTAGACTTTCCGGCTGGCTCCTTTGTGGGAATTGTTGGTCAAAGCGGTTCCGGTAAAAGCACACTGCTAAAATTATTACCCCGACTTTACGAACCCAAATCCGGCAAAATCTTGATTGATGACTATGATATCAGCAAAGTAGAACTTTATTCTTTACGTCGTCAGATTGGTATGGTGTTACAAGATACCTTACTATTCGATGGCACCATCCGCGAAAACATTGCCTTGGGATATCCTGATGCTAGCGATGAAGAAATTATTACCGCCGCCAAGGTAGCTTATGCCCACGACTTTATTATGTCTTTGCCAAGTGGTTATAACACCCGTGTCGGCGAGAGAGGTTCGGGACTGTCTGGAGGACAACGCCAACGAGTAGCGATCGCTCGTACTGTCCTGCAAAACCCGCAATTACTGATTTTGGATGAAGCGACGAGTGCCTTAGATTACAATGCCGAAGCCCAAGTTGGCCGTAATTTGGCAACAGCTTTCCAAGATAAAACAGTGTTTTTCATTACTCACCGCCTCAGCACAATCCGCAATGCCGATATTATTCTGATGATGGATAGAGGTGCTGTGGTAGAACAAGGAACTCATGAAGAATTGATGGCGCTCAAAGGTTATTACTACTGTCTGTATCAGCAACAGGAAGCGAAAGTTTAGTTATTTGTGATTTGTCATTTGTCAGTAGTAAATACTATCGCTTCAACTTTAGATAATGAAACTTCAAGCTTAAAATTTGATACTTCAGCCTTTGAACTTGGAAGTTGCACCTTTTTACTGGAACGTTGAACCTTTGAACTCGAAAATTGCACCTTTTTACTGGAACGTTGAGCCTTTGAACTCGGAAGTTGCACCTTTTTGCTTGAACGTTGCACCTTTGAACTCGAAAATTGCACCTTTTTGCTTGAACGTTGCATCTTTGAACTCGGAAATTGCACCTTTTTGCTTGAACGTTGCACCTTTGAACTCGGTTAAGATCCCCCCGCATACGGCGACCCCCTTAAAAAGGGGGTAAATAGGAGGAAAAGAGGAAAAGCCCCCCTTTTATAAGGGGGGTTGGGGGGATCTCCGAGAGCCAAATATACTAACCGAACCGTATTGTTATCATTCCTAACTCAGCATTCAACACTCCCCAATGCCCAATACTTCGACTACGCTCAGTACAAGTGCCCAATGCCCAATGCCCCATTCCCCATTCCCCATCCCCCATTTATTATGAATATTCAATATAAATTCGATCAACCAGTACTTTTACAACAAACTCCTACTTGGTCAAGAGCGATCGCTTGGACTATTGTTGGAGTTAGTACCTTCGCAGTAATTTGGGCTTCGGTGTTCAAAATTGATGAATCAGTTCATGCTACTGGCAAGCTAGAACCACAGGGTGCAGTTAAAGAAATTCAAGCTCCGGTTCATGGTGTTGTCAATGAGATTCTAGTCAAAGATGGTCAGCGAGTCAAAAAAGGTGAAACACTCGTTACCCTAGAAAAAACTTCTTCGGAGGCGGAGTTAACTTCATTAAAGAAAAGTCGAGCGGCTCAATTGCTGGCGAAACAGGCGCTAGAGCAAGAAAATGACTTCTATCGCCGCCAGATGCAAGGGAACATATCATTACAGGAAGTGGCACAGCAAACTGCTCTGTTGAAAATTAAACCAGAACTCGCCTTCTTGACCAAAAGCCGAGCCGCGATAATTGCCGAAAACCAGTTGTACCGCACACAATTAAATGGTGTGACTGCTGGAAATAGTCTCACAAGAGAGCAACAGTTACGCTTGCGAAATCGCCAAATAGAATTGGAATCGCGTTTAGCCACAGCTAATTTAGAAACGGGACAGACGCAACAGCAATTTTTCCAAACTCAAGCGGAATTAACTAGCGCTAAAGAGTTGCTGACAATTAATCAACAAATTCTCCATAAGTTTGAACCTCTAGCGCAGCAGGGGGCGATTTCCCAGGTGCAATATTTGAAACAACAGCAGGATGTCAGCAGCAAACAAGCAGAAGTAATCCGATTGAATCGGGAACAGCAGCGATTACAATTAGCGATCGCCCAATCAAATCAAAAACTTCGCAATACTGCGGCTGTGTCTCAAGAAGATTTACTAGCCAAAATTACAGCTAATGACAAAAACATTGCCGAAATTGACAGCCAATTAACCAAAGTAATAGTAGATAATCAAAAACGCCTCTATGAAATTAATGGTCAAATTGGAGAAATTAATAGTAAGTTAATTCAGGCAGAACAAACTCTGAAATATCAGAAAATTACTGCACCCGTAGATGGTACTGTTTTTGAACTTAAAGCTAAAACAGCAGGATTTGTAATTAATTCCAGCGAACCGCTCCTAAAACTTGTTCCGAGTGATAACTTGGTTGCTAACGTTTATATCACCAACCGCGACATTGGCTTTGTCCAAGAAGGGCAACAAGTGGATGTGAGAATTGATTCCTTTCCCTTCCAAGAGTATGGTGATATCAAAGGCGAACTAGTTGAGATTGGCTCTGATGCCTTACCTCCAGACCAAGTTTATAATTTCTGGCGTTTTTCCGCAAAAGTCCGCCTACATGGGCAGAAGTTACTAATTAATCAGCGTCAAATTCCATTGCAATCAGGGATGTCTATTAATGCGAATGTAAAATTGCGTCAGCGCACGATTATGAGCATCTTCACCGATTTCTTAGTACAAAAGACTGAAAGCTTAAAGTCTCTGCGGTGAACACAAGGGTTTTCACAGCAGTTTTCAAGCGTGAAACCCAACATCTCATAAATATCCCATAAGGATGTGCGATCGCCTATTTCTGGAGCGCCTGTTGAAAAGTCTTGATCGCCTCGACGTGATTCACCATATTCATGCAACGTAACAACAAATCCAGATCGATTCCTTTGACCTCTTCACTATTAGAAACTTTTTCATAGTGAAGTGTATTGCCTTCTCCCCGCAGGTGATAGACTTCTAGGACACCATCTTCCCAAAACCACACTTCCTTGATTTTCAGCCGCTTGTATGCATCCAGTTTGTTGATGCCGCCACTGGAAAACACGACCTCGATCGCCAGATCGGGTAGCATCCGACCAGGAGCAAGTTTATAAGATTCATCCGCCTCTCGCTTGACGGCGACTGTTTCACTTTCCAGAGTCATTGAGCCAGTTGGAGTAAAGTCGAACCCTGCCATCAGCAGGTAAAGCTCCAACAAAGCACCGATCCTTTCTTTAACAGTTTCGTGGGGTTCTCCAGGCATTCGTCGGATCTCCAGAACTCCATTCAGAAAAGAGAGTCGATATCCTGGACGGTCTAACAATTGCTCAACTGCTTTAAACTCTCTCCAAGTCATTCCCTCAAACAGAAGGGGTAATTCCTTTGGTGGTGTTACTATCGTTGCTGTGGTCATTTGAGTCTCCAGTTAATTTCCAGATTAGAAATAATCAGGTTTGGAGGGCGATCGCTTCATTATTTTAACTGCATTGGGTGGATATCATCGGAAAGCTCAGAAGAGAATTGCGGGTTATGCCAACCCATTTGTTATTTCGGAGTACCCATTTGTTATTTCGGAGTACCCATTTGTTATTTCGGAGTACCCATTTGTTATTTCGGAGTACTCATTTGTTATTTCGGAGTACTCATTTGTTATTTCGGAGTACCCATTTGTTATTTCGGAGTACTCATTTGTTAGGGACTTCCAGAAAATAAATTATCCAATTTACTCAGATCGTATTTTTCTTTCTCCCCCTGCCTCCTGCCTTCTGCCTTCTGCCTCCTGCCTTATTTTCAAGGCAGTCCTAAGGAATAGTCTCGCTGGACTAGAATTGCAGTGCTGTTCTGTGTTATTTGTATTTTCGACAATTGAAAAATTAAGTAATTAAACGTGCAATTGGCTCTTAATTGCCTACTTTGGGGGGAAGATTAAGGCTGACCCAGCGCGATAGGATGAGGCTGACTTAGCACATTGCCTTGAGTTTGCGCCAATTATTTTGGCAAAAGATAATCAAAACCCCGTTGATGAAAGGATCTCTGCCTTCTAGCCATGAATTTCCCCCCCCCAGAGAAAATTCATCTGCACTGCCTCCAGGTGAACCGATCAATCCAGAGGAATTCCCTAAAACCGACGCTCCCTTTGCGATTGTTGGCATCGCCGCTTCCGCTGGGGGATTAGAGGCATTTACAGAACTCATTGCTAACTTGCCTGCCGATACGGGCATGGCGTTCGTGCTGATTCAACACTTATCTCCTGACCACGAAAGCTTGCTGTCTAAAATTCTAAGCAGAGTCACTACCATGCCAGTGCAGCAGGTGCAAGACCGGATGATGGTCGAGCCAAACGAAGTGTATGTGATTCCACCTAATACTCAAATGACGCTCGTCGATGGTATGCTGCACTTGGCTTCGCGTCAGAAGATTGACGGCAAATATCTGCCGGGGGATGCGTTTTTTAAATCATTGGCAGCCGATCGCGGCAGCAAAGCGATCGCCATCGTGCTATCGGGTATGGATGGAGACGGTTCCCAGGGGTTGAAAGCGATCAAAGTGGCTGGCGGGGTGACGTTTGCTCAGTGTGAAGACACGGCAAGATTTGACAGTATGCCGAGTACCGCTGTGGCAACTGGAAGCGTTGATTTTGTACTGCCGCCGAAAGCGATCGCACAACAAATAGCTGCCCTCAGTCGCAGCCCCTTTTTGTTATACTCAGAGCCACTGCAAGTTATAGAGAAGTTGTCCGAACCAGGCGATGCGCTGATGACCCGAATTTTTGCCCTGCTGCGAACAACGACGGGCGTTGACTTCACCGCTTATAAGCCCAGCACGATTGATCGTCGAATGCAGCGACGGATGCTGCTCTATAAGCTAGAAACCCTAGAAGACTACGCTTGGTATCTACAAGCGCATCCGGCTGAAGTGCAAGCACTATATGAAGAAATTCTGATTCACGTCACTAGTTTCTTTCGTGACCCGGAAACGTTTGAGCAGTTAAAAGCGCAGATTTTTCCGGCGATTAGCCAAAACAAAACCGCAGCAAGACCGATTCGGGTTTGGGTGGCAGGCTGCTCAACCGGAGAAGAAGTCTACTCGATCGCCATCTGCTTGTTAGAGTTTTTTAGCGATCGCGCCACCGTGCCGCCGATTCAGATTTTTGCTACCGATATTAGCAAAGCCGCCATCGACAAAGCTAGAGCCGGCTTCTACTTAGACAGCCAAATGGAAAACGTTTCCTTGGAGCGCCGCGATCGCTTCTTTGTGCCCCTGGAAAGCGGGGGCTATCAAATCAGCAGCGCAATCCGCGAACTGTGTGTGTTTGCTCGTCACAACTTAGGCGGCGACCCGCCTTTCTCAAATCTCGATCTGATTAGCTGTCGGAACGTGCTGATCTATCTATCCGAACCGTTGCAAGAGCGAATCATGTCGCTGTTTCACTACAGCCTCAACCCAACGGGCTTTCTGGTCTTGGGTACTTCAGAGAGCGTCAAAACTTCCTCAGAATTGTTTACTTCTGTGGATGAAGCGACCAAGATTTATGCAAGGAAGCTGACTTCGACGCGATCGCTGTTTTCGTTTACGACTCCTCCTTTGCCGTTTGTCAGCGTCGCTCATCAGGATCGCGTCACTGAAACCATCGCCAGTACGTTGGATCTGGCACGAGAAATCGATCGGCTGATTTCAAATCGCTATGCGCCTGTCTCTGTTGTTGTTAACAACCAAATGCAGATTTTGTCTGTGCGTGGAGACACCGATCGCTACCTGAAACTCACCCCTGGCAGTATCGACTTAAACTTGCTGCTGATGGCGCGAGAAGGATTGGCGATGGCGCTGCGGACGGCAATTTATCAAGCTCAAACGCAAAACGTTTCGGTTCGACAAGAACGAATTGAGATTAAATCGGGCGAGCAATCCACGTTTCTCAATCTGGAAGTGATGCCGTTTCAGCCGACAACGGCAAACGCGGTTTATTTTCTAGTGATTTTTGAAGCGGTTTTACCGACCGCTACTCCCATCAGTTCCACTCTCACTGAGCGGCGAGAGCCAGAAGACTTAGAACGTGAAGTGATGCAGCTTAGGCAGTCGCTAGCCGCTGCAACGCAACGCGAACTTTCGGCGCAAGCCCATCTGCAAGCGGTCATTCAAGAACACAACTATCTCAACCAAAGCCTGCGCGTGGCGAACGAAGAAATCCTGTCGAGCAACGAGGAGTTGCAAAGCACGAACGAAGAACTTCAAACAGCAAAAGAAGAAATTCAAGCCACTAACGAAGAACTTTCCACAACAAACGACGAACTTCGTAGCCGCAATTTGCAACAAAACCGAGACAATAGCGACCTGAACAACTTCATTGAGAGCATCAGCGTCCCCATTTTAATGCTGACCAATGATTTGAGAATTCGCCGCTTTACACCTGCCGCGCAGCGCTTGTTCAATTTCATTGTTGCCGATATCGGCCGACCGTTTCACGACCTCCGCACTGATTTTGACGTTTCTCATTTAGAAGCGATGACCTTAGAGGTGCTGGAGACGCTCAACACCAAAGAGCAGAAGATCCAAACTCAAGCAGGCTATTGGTATGCACTCCGCATTCGCCCTTATCGCACGACGGAAAATCAAATTGACGGGGTAACTATGGTTTTCCTCGACATCAACGCGCTCAAATGCCATGCCCAAATATTAGAAATTGCTCGTAACTATGCAGAAGCGATCGTCGAAACCGTGCAGATCCCGCTACTCGTGTTACAGTCCGATCTGCGGGTGAACACGGCCAATCAAGCTTTCTACAACATGTTTCAGGTTACTCAAGCTGAAACCGAGCGAGCCTTCTTGTTTGAGCTAGGCAATCAGCAGTGGAATATTCCCGAACTGCGATCGATTCTAGAAGACGTGTTAATCAACGATCGTCAAGTTCAAAATTTTGAGGTAGAGCATTATTTTGAGCGGATTGGGCAAAAAACCATGCTGCTCAATGCCTGTAAGCTGCAACGAGACGACCAGACAGACATGATTTTGCTGGCGATCTCAGACATCACCAATCGCAAGCAGTTTGAAGTGGAGCGATCGCGGCTATTACAAGAGCAAGTCGCCCGTCAGCAGGCAGAAGCCGCCAACCGAGCCAAAGATGAATTTGTCTCGAACCTCTCCCATGAACTCCGAAACCCGCTCAACACCATGCAGGGTTGGGCAAAAATGCTTCGCACGCGCAGCCTGAATGAAACAATGGTCACTCATGCCCTAGAAGTCATCGAGCGCAGTGCAAAATTGCAATCTCAACTGATTGAAGATATTCTCGACATTTCCCGCATCACCAGCGGTAAGCTGCTTCTCAACACCCGTCTGATTGATTTAGGCGTGGTGATTCGATCGTCGCTCGAATCTATTCAACTCTCAGCCGAAGCCAAGAATATTCAACTTGTTTCACACTTGAATCGTGCAATGGTCGTTGGGGATATCGATCGCTTACAGCAAGTCTTATTGAATCTGCTCTCCAACGCCATCAAGTTCACGCCGTCAGGTGGACGAGTCGAAATTGTGCTTGAGTCGATCGGGACTCAGGCTCAAATTCAAGTCAGTGACACCGGACAAGGAATTAAGGCGGACTTGTTACCCCACATTTTCGAGCGGTTTCGTCAAGGAGACTCCAGCACCACCAAGGCAAAAGCAGGGCTGGGATTGGGGCTAGCGATCGTGCGTCATCTGATCGAACTGCACGGCGGCACGGTGCAGGCGGAAAGTCTAGGTGAGGGGCAAGGCGCGACATTCACCGTTCGGCTGCCGCTACAGAATCTCACCTCAGAGGTGACATCAGCGAGTGATGTAGAGCCGATGGCATTGATAGAAGCGGTCAATACTTCGGCTGAACCTGTGCCTGTTTTAACAGGATTGTGCGTTTTAGCCGTAGACGATGAAGTTGATACCTGCGATCTGTTTAGATTTGTGCTGGAAAGCTATGGGGCCCAAGTGCTAACCGCCGCATCGGCTAGAGCAGCCTTATCCGCTCTTTGCGAAGACCCCAATCGATTCAATGTGCTGATTTGCGATATTGGGATGCCCGAAGACGACGGTTACTGGCTGATTCGGCAAGTGCGATCGCTCAGTGCCGAAGCGGGCGGGCAAATTCCAGCCGTTGCCCTTACTGCCTACGCAAGCGAGGCAGAAAGACAGCAAGCGATCGAAGCTGGCTTTCAAGTACACGTTGCTAAACCCGTTGAACCTGTTCAATTGGCATGGCTCGTGGCAAACCTGGCAAGACGAGCTTAGGGACTTTTGAAGGGGGTAGGGGCAGGGGAGGTAGGGGAGGCAGGGGAGGCAGGGGATAGGGGGCAGCAGTTCTCTACGAGATGCTGCGCCCTACCTCTTAACCAAGTCGGCGATCGCCTCAACCAGTTTTACTGGCTCGATTGGCTTCGGAATATGATCTTGAAAACCTGCCTCTATAGCCTTTTGATAGTTAATTTCTCCAGCAAATGCTGTTAAGGCGATCGCTGGAATCTTCCCGCCCTGTTGGTAGGGCAAGGCTCTCAGCTGGCGTACCAGCATATAGCCATCCATTTCTGGCATCCCAATATCGCTCAGTAGCACGTCTGCTCTGCACTTGGTTAAAGTGGCGAGAGCTTCAACGGCTGAGGTAACAGTTGTTACATTTGCCCCATACATCTCTAGCATGAAAGCAATAAACTCCCGTGTATCTGCATTATCATCTACCACCAAAACTTGGATACCATGCAAATTTAGGGATGGCTCAGACAATTTACTGTCCGCGTTCTTCTGGGATGGAGTTGCCATGAGCGGAAGTCTTACAGTAAAGGTTGCTCCCTGATTTTCACCTGCACTTTCTACCTGAACAGTTCCGCCATGCAACTCAACTAAGTGACGGACGATCGCCAACCCTAACCCCAGTCCACCAAACTTTCTGGTTGTAGCACTATCTGCTTGGCGGAAGTATTCAAACACATAGGGGAGGAAGTCAGGGTGAATCCCTTGACCTGTATCGATAACAGTGACTTCGGCAAAAGAGCTAACTTGTTTCAAATGGATCTCCACTCGTCCCCCGACATCAGTGAACTTAATTGCGTTCGAGAGGAGATTCCAAATCACTTGCTGTAACCTATTTGGATCGCCCAAAACTTGCCCGACATTTGGTTCAAGCCTCACCTGAATTTGAATAGACTTGCTTTCAGCAGCCAGCTGTACAGTTTCCATTGCAGCTTGAACGATCGATACTAGATCGACTGGGGAAACCTGAAGGCTAAGTTTGCCTTGCAGAATTCGGGAGACATCTAGCAAGTCTTCAATCAGTTCGGACTGTAACTTGGCATTGCGTTCGATCGCACTCAGGGCATAAGCGGTCTTGGTTTCATCAAGCTTAGAGGTTTGGAGCAGCTTAGACCAACCCAGAATTGGATTCAGGGGCGATCGCAACTCATGGGATAATACTGCTAGAAACTCATCTTTAATTCGGTTGGCTTGTTGCAATTGTTGAGCTTGTTGCTGGATTGAAGCGAGTAGATTTGCCCGCTCAATAGCGATCGCCATCTGCTCGCAGGTGGATTGCAGCAGATCGATTTCTTCGGGAGTAAAACAGGTGCGGGTGCGGCTGGCAAAGGAGAGCGTCCCCAGTAACCGTCCCTGCACAATCAATGGTTGTCCAGCATAAGCCGTGATGCCAATTGAGTTGACAGGCTGCGCGTTGGGATGGGTGGAGATTTGCGATCGATCGAAGACAATTTGCTGCCGCTCTTGTGCCACCAGTCCGCAAAGATATTCACCAACTTCAATCCATTCGAGCGACTGAGCCGTTGCTTCAGAGATTCCGCCATAGTTATTCAGATGCAGCATTAGCTGCTGGTCTTTTTCCTCGACCATGTAGTTGTAGTAACAATCCAACTGTAGCTGGGCTGAGAGTTTGTTAAATAAGTTATTCATCAACTGCATGGGATGTTCCGTGGCCAGTAAATCGCTGGTAGTTTCATACAGCAGGTGCAGCCGTTCCTCTGCTCGTTTGCGTTCGGTGATGTCGAGTGCGGTTCCCAGGAACCCAACGGCTTGCTTGGACACTCCCTCTCCCTCTAATTGCACCTGCCCATTAGCGAATAGCCACCGCTCAGTTCCATCCTTCCACACGATCCGATAGTCAATTTCATAAGTACCTGACGACATCGGGTCGAGCGCATTGCTGATAGTGTTGACTACACGCTCGCGATCGTCTGGGTGGATGCACTCTATTACCATCGGCAAAGGGATAAGCGCGCTGTCATCCGGTTCGCCCCAAATCTCAAGCATTCGCTTGTCAAACTCGACGAGGTTCGTACTGGGGTCATAATGCCAAGTCCCAAGCCGACTGATGTTAACGGCAAGCTGTGCGCGTTTCTCACTTTGGTGTAGAGCTTTTTGTGCTTGTTTGCGTTCGCTAATATCCTCTATTAAGCCGTCAATAACGGTTGTACCATCTACTTCGGTAAAAGTTGTACTAATTCGCACCCAAATTAAACTACCATTCGCTCGTCGCAATTGCATTTCGCGATCGCGGATTTCGCTATTTTGTTTTAATTGGTTGAGAACTTGGGCATAGTCCAATGGTTGGAAATAAGCCTCAAGGGTTTGACTTGCTGGAATTTCAGTTAGAGAATTTAAACCTAACAGCCGCAGAAATGCCGGATTACCTTCGAGTAAAATACCATCTGCTGTTAAGCGATAAATTCCTACATTTAAATTATTCAACAAAGTTTGAAAGCGTGATTCTAGCCTGACTGCTTTACGTTGAGCTTCAGTCCGCTCTATTGCTCGGCGGACTGCTGCGGGTAATCGAACATAGTGCTTAGGAGACTTAATGATGTAATCTTCCAATCCCGATTTCATCGCCTCAACGGCAACTTCCTGAGTACCACTACTGGTAAACATTATTACTGGGCAATCAGGATAACGGTTTTTAATTGCCCGAATCGCGGTTAAGCCATCACTCCAGCGTAATTGATAGTCCGTTATTACTAAATCAAACTGTCCTTTCTCCAGTGCTTCTTCCAAGTCTTTTGCTTGAACAATTTCGTGAAACTGGAGGTCAAAAAACTCTTGCTCTAGTACATGAATCGCCAGTAGGCGATCGTTCAAATTATCATCAATTAGAAGAATGCGTAACATTGAGCTACATTACATTTACGTAAGGGTAACAGCGACCAAAATGCCCAAAAAACGTTTAAACAGTTCAAAATTGCGGTCTTTCGTTAAACATAATCCAGTGGAGATTGAGGGTTATAGCAATTTCTACTAATTCGTTAAAAATAACTGGTTTAACTATGTAAGCATTTACACCTATGTCATAGACATGATTGATGTCAGCATACTCCCTTGATGAGGTGAGAACTACGACGGGTAAGCGCTTGAGTTCTGGTTGTTGCCGTAACCACATCAAAACCTCAGCCCCGGATCTGCGAGGGAGTTTCAGATCGAGCAAGATTAGTACAGGCAAGGGATAACGAGTGCGATCGCCATAAGGCTCCTCCCCAGACAGATACAACACTGCTGCATCGCCATCATTTACCACCTGAACTGGATTGACAATGTTAGTCTTGCGGAGCGCGCGTTGCAGTAGCAGCACATCTTTGTGATTATCCTCTACAAGTAAAATAGTGTCTTGCTCTTTACTCATGAAATTTTGTCTTTGAAGACAGGGGGTAGGGGGCAGGAGGCAGGAGGCAGGGGCAGGGGGCAGGGGGCAGGGGCAGGGGGCAGGGGGCAGGGGGAAAGACAGTTTTTCAAAACTTACTGTGTGCCCCAGAGCGTAGGGCAAGGGTTTTGCACTAAATATTTAAGAGCGTAGAAAGAATTTTATGTTTGCCCGTAATCAAGAGGATTAAAAAATTTTAGGGATTTACATCTATAACTATAGGTAAATCTATCCAAAATCGGCTTCCTTGTCCAGGTTGGGATTCTACACCAACTTGTCCACCCATACGTTCGACTCCTTTGCGGACAATTGCTAAACCGATACCACTACCAGGATAAACTTCATAGCTATGTAGGCGCTCAAAAACATTAAAGATGCGTTTGTGGTGTGTTTCCTTAATACCAATACCATTGTCTTGCACCCATAAGCGAACCAATTTATTACGTTTCTCAGTCCATATCCGTAACTGAGGTTGGACTCCCGATGCAACAAATTTAATCGCATTAGTTAGCAAATTGGTAACTACTTGAATCAAAATAGTAGGGTTTCCCGTCACTTCAGCTAAAGGCTCTTCAACTTGCACTCTCGCCTGTCGCTGTGTTATCTCTAATTCTAGCTGTCTCAGTATTTGTATCATCAATAAAGATAAGTTAATAGGTTGTAATGGCATTTCAGTCCGGCTAAGACGACTGTATTCAAGCAAATCTTGAACAAGCTTGTCTGCTTGCTGTGTACTTGTAATAATGCGCTGCAAATAGTTTTGTTGGTTTTCTAGGTTAGATTCCCTATCCTGGTTATCTAAAAGGATTGAACCAAAGGCTTGGATAGCACGTAATGGTTCTCGCAGATCGTGGGAAATTGAATAACTAAATGCTTCTAAATCTTGATTAGCTACTGCTAATTCCTGATTTGTCTGCGCTAAATCTCGATTTGCTACTTCTAATTCAGCAGTGCGCTCCCTGACTCGCTCTTCTAAGGTTTGGTTGAGTTGCTGAATTTCAATTTCAGCTTGTTTACGAGATGTAATATCTTCAATTAAGCCATCTAGTACCTGTTGTCCCTCAACTGTATTTAGAGCTATGCTTAATCCTACCCAAATAAATCTTCCATCTGCTCGTTGTAATTGAATCTCTTGCTCTTGCTGTTGAGGTGACGGCAGTTTTTGTAGTATTGAGTAGTATTGATAGATGTTCAATAAATTCATTGCTGAGGCTTGTGATAATGAATCCAGCCCCAACAATTCCAGAAACGCTGGGTTACACTCAATAAAATTTCCATCTGGATAAGTACGAAATATACCTAGTTTTAATTGGTTGAGCAAACCTTGAAGACGGATTTCAAGTAAGGTAGCTCGTCGTTTGATTTCTGTTCGTTCTAGCGCAACTCGCACAGCAGCTGGTACGCGAATGTAGCGGTTGGGTAACTTGAGGACATAATCATCTAGCCCAGACTTCATTGCCTCTACCGCAATTTCTTCACTACCTGTATTAGTAAACATAATCACTGGACAGTTTGGATACTGTTGCTTAATTGTATATAAAACTTCTAGTCCAGTACTCCAGCCCAGTTGATAGTCGGTAATAACTAAATCAAATTCGCCTGCTGCTACTGCACTAGCAAAGCCAGAGGCTTCGCGAATTTCTTGAGGTTGAAATTGCGGAAATTCTCGCCTGAGTTCTCGGATCGTTAAGGCGCGATCGCCTGGATTATCATCAATTATCAGAATGCGGAGTACTTGCGTCATTCGTATCGTTGCTGTAAGGAACGACTTTTGGCAGGGCAATCCAAAAGCGGCTACCAGTACTTAATTGCGATTCTACTCCGGCTCGACCGCCCATTCGCTCTAACCCTTTGCGAACAATTGCTAAACCAATACCAGTACCTGGATAGATTTCCACGCCATGCAGTCGTTCAAACACCCGAAAAATGCGCTCTTGATGTTCTGGCGCAATGCCGATGCCGTTGTCTACAATAGACAATTGTATCGAATCTTGCTGCTCCTCTGCATAGATTTCTACTTTTGGCTGTATTCCAGGCTGCACAAATTTCATCGCATTGCTGAGTATATTGGTTACTACCTGAACAAGCGTAGAGCGATGAGCCATCACTAACGGCAAGGGTTTGGCCACCGTGACTTGTGCAAGCTGTTCTTGAAGTTGTGTGCTGAGTTGTTTTAAAGCTTCTTCGACAACATGAGTTAAATCAACTTTTTGCATTTCAATTTGGGCACGGCTGAGGCGGCTGTATGCTAGGAGTTCAGCAATTAGGGTGTCCATTTGGACTGCACCCTCTGTAATATATTGAATGTATTCTTGCCCAACCGAGTCTAGTTTGTCTGTGTAGTCTTCTTGCAATGCCTGAGCAAAGCCTTGCATAGTACGTAACGGTGCCCGTAAATCGTGCGATATCGTGTAAGTAAACGCTTCTAGCTCTTGATTTGTTTCTTGCAACTGTGCAGTGCGCTCGGTGACACGCTGTTCTAGTTCCAAAGCGTAATTTTGAAGTTGTTCGCGTAGCAGAGATTGTTGAATAGCGATCGCTAACTGAGCCGCCACCTCAATCACAACATCTTGTGATTGAGCATCAAAAACAGCTGTCTGAGTCGCCGCTAAGTTGAGTTCTCCGAGCAGCGTTTCTTCAACTAACATCGGAATCCGCAAACAACAACGCATTCCTGCCGAATGCAACTGCGCTAAAATAGCTGGGTAAAGCTCAACATTTGTCAAGTCTTTAACATAACTAAGGTTTTGTCGCAAGCTTTGATCGGGCGCAAAGTCTGATACTGCCATCTTTGTACCTTCAAGCGGTTGTAATTCTTTAGTGCTGCTGCCTGCAACAATCTCAGCTGTGCCTGTCTCAAAATTAAATAGGGCAACAAATGCTTGCTCATAGGGTACTAACTGACGCATTTGGGTCAGCGCACTTCGGACTAGAGATTTGATTGACTCAGCTGCTAGAATTGCTCGGTCAATATTATGTAAAGCAGCAAGTCTTTGGGCAGAAAGCTGAACATTTTTAGTTTGTACTCGGGCAGTTTTGAGAGCATTCTCGTAATTGTCAGACACATGTGTAATTTGCCGTCGAATATAAAAGGCAAGGATGCCACCAGCAGCAAGCGACAGGATTATGCTAGTAAAGATGACTCGCTCAGTAGTCTGTTGGACTGCTTGGTTGCGCTGATACCGTAGCTGCTCTTCAGTAGCAATAAAATCAGTAATTTGATTTCGCATTACGTCCATGTGCTGTTTGCGAACCTTAATTGCTGATAGGGGTTCAGCTTCACCTTTTTGTTTGCGAGCGATCGCTTGAGAAATAGAGTTCTTCCAGACTGTTTGCTCTGCCTCGATTTGCCTTAAGTGTTGACTTTGTCGGGGATTATCTGAAACTAAATCACCCAACTGATCGAAAGTAATATTAATCGTAGAGTTAGCTTGCTAATAAGGTTTAAGAAATTCTGGCTCACTTGTAAGCTGGTATCCACGTACTCCTGTCTCCAGATCCAGTAATAGTTTTTGTAAGTTATTTGCTTGGGCAATTACTCGATCGGTGTGGTCAACCCATTGCATAGCCGAAAGCAGGCGGTTAATTTGCCAGATTGAAACTCCTGACAAGGACAATAACAAGATAATTGGTAGAGCGATCGCGCCGATCAACCTACGCCTGAATGCAATTTGAGTAATTTGTAGCATTTACTTATGCTATAGCAGCACTTGTACAGTAAACGACACTATCTTGAAAATAACTTTGTTTACGTAGCTGCTTTGAACACGAGCTTCAGGACTGTCTAAGGGACAACGCCAACTTCTGTTGTCATTGTTTTTTCTCACATTTCTAGCTTCCGGCCAACCATATACCACAAACCCACGGCATAGCGGATGTAATTAAGTTCTGTAAAACCTGCTTTCGCAAACTCGTACTCGAAGTTGAAATGGATAAAGTCATCCAACCACGGTTCTTGAAAAGAAGCACTGAGGGCGTATTCACCCCGATAAGTGTCAGCATATAGTACCCAACCTCCGGGTTTGGTAATCCGGTACATCTCCTTGAGAATCTTAGGAGTCCACTCTTTAGGTGTCTCGTGAAAGAGTAGTGATGATGTGACAAGATCGAAGGAGTTGTCAGGGTAGCCAGTGTTACGAGCGTCCACCTGCTCGAAGGATGCCCGCTCACTCAATCCAGCCTTGTTAAATTTGTGCTGACTAATGACCAGCATATAAGGTGAAACATCAGTAATGCGAAAGGTGGCCTGTGGAAACCGCTGTGCCAGTGCCAGCGCTCCACCAGCCGTACCTGCACCAAGCTCTAGCACCGTCTCAATTTGAGTGTCTTCAGGAATTAGTTCAGCCATTGTCTCGCGCAACTGCTGACAACTAACATTGTGGCTGAGGGGAATAATCGCATCCATAGCAGCATCCCAACCTAAGCACGACTGAGGGTTAGTGTAGGAATCAGTTGACCCATGAATGGGAGCGTGGATATAGTCAGGGTAATATTCATGCTCAGTATGGTAGCCTTTGAGTTCCTCTTGCCAATTAATTAAGGCATATTCCTGCATTACTGAGGGCATCGCTGCGGTGATACGTTGAATTACCTCGGTTCGATATGCTTGTTTTTTTTCTGCATTCCATCTCGGCATAATCATCTCCTACTTACACTCGTTACTGGTGTTCCTAGATTCCAATCTGGGAACGAGAAATAAACTGCAAATATAATAGAGCAATACTCCAGACAGTTTTTAATTGAGCCAATTCACAAGAAAGCTATCGATCCCATTAGAGTGCTGATTAGAACAACCAAGCACCGGAACGATAGCTATATGTAAATTGTACAGGTACGTTACGCTGTCGCTAATCCTCTATACATTTAGGACTTACGCAAAAATCCCCAAAAAGCCTAATTTATCGAACCGCCAAGACGCCATCGCGTAGCGTCTCGTTAGAGAAGAACGCCAAGAATTCATAGAGTATGCGTAAGTCCTAACATTTATTAGGGTATTGGAGAATTTATTTTTTGACATTCCTTAAGACCTGAAAATGGCAGGCAAAAATGAAGTTAACTGTTTAAATTTAAGTAAATACTGAAAAAAGTCTGAAAAATTCCGCTAAAGTCTTATTTAAAACAAACTTTATTCTTTTTAAAAATGAATATAGAAGAAGCATTAGTAATTTTAGATACATTTCTTGAACATGGCTTAAGTGATGTTCAAGAAATCATATTTCGTAAAGCTTGGGAAGGACAAACTTATCCAGATATCGCCGAAAGCTGTGGTTACGATGCCAATTATATAAAAGATGTTGGTTCTAAGTTATGGAAGTTACTTTCACAAGCTTTCGGGGAAGAGGTGACAAAAAGTAATTTTCGCTCAGTATTGAGACGGCGAGGCCTCCAGCGGGCTTTGCCTACGCAAAATAGCGTTTTGCCAGAAAAATTACAACCTGTGCCAGCAGTTTTGAGACAGTCTCAGCCAACAAGCAGAGCCAAAGATGGAATATCAGCGTCTTCTTTGGTAATCGAAAAACAAGACGAGAGAAAAACCCCAGTCTCTAATCCCGACTTTTTAGAAAATCCTGGTGGCTCAGTGCCCCTAAATTCCTTTTTTTACATAGAACGTCCGCCAATTGAAGAACGCACCTATACCGAAATCAATAAACCTGGAAGCCTAATCAGAATCAAAGCCCCCAGCAAAATGGGAAAAACCTCCCTAATGCACAGGATTCTGACTCATGCCAAACAGACTGGGGTACACACTGTACAAATCGGTTTACAGAGGGCAGATAGTCAAGTTTTCACTAGCTTGGAAAAATTCTTACGCTGGTTTTGTGCTAACGTCAGTCGGCAGTTGAACCTAGAAATCAGACTAGATGATTATTGGGATGAGGATATTGGTAGCAAAGTTAGCTGCACATTGTATTTACAGGAGTATTTGCTAGAAAAAATCGACGCTCCGGTAGTCTTAGCTTTGGATGAAGTGAATCGAATTTTCGAGTATCCAGAAATCTCTAAAGATTTTCTACCGCTACTGCGTTCTTGGTATGAAGATGCTTCCGAATTAGAAATCTGGCAAAAACTGCGATTAGTAGTAGTTCATGCCACTGAAGCTTATATCCCACTAGATATTAATCAATCACCTTTCAATGTGGGCCTACCGATTAAGTTACCAGAATTTAGTTTAGAGCAGATGCAGGATTTGGCAGTGCGTCATGGATTGGATTGGGCCAAAGGTGAGAAAGGATTGGAAAAGTTGGCTTTGCTACGAGCGATGATTGGCGGTCATCCTTATCTAGCTCGTCTGGCTCTTTATAACCTAGGAAATCAAACAGTAACCCTAGAGCAGCTATTACAAGAGGCTCCCACAATTGCCGGTATTTATAGCAACTATTTACGCCATCATCTAGCCAATCTCCAAGAACATCCAGAACTTGCGATCGCACTCAAACGGGTAGTTACCTCTCCCACAAGTGTACAACTAGAAGCGATCGCTGCCTATAAATTAGAAAGTATGGGTCTGGTAAAACTTGAAGGAAATCAGGCAATGCCTAGCTGTGATTTGTACCAGCTATATTTCCAAGAGCAATTAACCTAAAGGCTATGAATAAATACGAATATCAAATTGGCGGTAGTCTCAAAGTCGATGCTCCTAGCTATGTAGAACGGCAGGCTGACTTTGAACTTTATAATGCTTTAATTCAAGGTGAATTTTGTTATGTCTTTAGTTCCCGACAAATGGGGAAATCTAGTTTGCGGTTACAAACGAGACACCGATTAGAACAAGCAGGCTACAGTTGTGCTTCTATCGACATGACTCGCATCGGCAACGGCAATATTACTCCTGCTCAATGGTATAAGGGCATAGTAGTTGACTTATTAAGGAGCTTTAATCTCTTTAGCAAAGTTAATATAAAAGCCTGGTGGTCGGAGCGTGAAGATTTACCTGCATTACAGCGATTGAGCCAATTTGTTGAAGACATTTTATTAGTTGAACTAAAAACTGAAAAAATATTTATTTTTATTGATGAAATTGATAGTGTTTTAGGTTTAAATTTCCCGGTAGTCGATTTTTTTACTTTAATTCGCTCGTGCTACAATCAGCGAGCCGAAAATCCCGAATATAACCGTCTAACTTGGGCGCTGTTTGGAGTTGCAACCCCTTCAGATTTGATTGCCGATCGCAACTGTACCCCATTTAATATTGGTAAATCTATTGAACTGCACGGCTTTAATTTATCGGAAGTTCAACCATTAGCCGCAGGTTTAGAAAGTAAAGTAGCTAATCCAATGGCAGTCCTAAAAGAAATTTTAGCTTGGACAAATGGGCAGCCATTTTTGACTCAAAAACTATGTCAGATAGTAGTACAAGAAAGAACCTCTGGAAGCAAAAATGTTGAAGAACAGAGAAGCTTAGAAGTTGATGAGCGTTATAAATTGGATAACCATTTACCAATTATTAATCAACATTTAATAAATTTTTATTACCAATTTCCCTTGTTAATATTAGAAAAACTAGTGCAGACACATATTATTGATAAATGGGAAGCAAAAGACGATCCAGAGCATTTGAAAACAATCCGCGATCGCCTGCTGATAAATGAGCAACGTACTGGAGGTTTGCTAGGACTATATCAGCAAATTTTACAAGGAATTCAGATAACTAGTGATGATGGAGAAGAACAAATAGAACTGCTGTTGTCGGGTTTAGTAACCAAGCAGCAGGGGCAATTAATAGTAAAGAACCGGATTTATGAAGAGGTTTTCAATCAAACTTGGGTAGAAAAACAACTAGCAAAATTACGACCCTACTCCCAAGCATTTAACGCTTGGGTAGCCTCAGATCGCTGCGATAATTCCCGACTATTACGCGGGACAGCCTTACATGAAGCTTTAGCTTGGTCGCAAGGCAAAAGCTTGAGCGATTTAGATTATCAGTTTTTAGCAGCTAGCCAAGAATGCGATCGCCGAGAAGTTGAGACATGGTTAGAAGCAGAACGAACTAAAGAAGTTAAAGCTAGACTAGTTCAAGAGCAAAAAGCAGCTAGATTTCAAAGATTATTTTTTATAGGCGCGTTCGGTTGGGCATTAATAGTTGTTTTAGGATTGGCGATGGTGACTTTCGAGTATAAAAAGCACTGTTCAGTGACCTCAAAGCAATTACTACATTACCCATGAGTAAGACAACGATTGTATCTGCAACCAAAATAAAATTCCATTTATGATAGTTGATATCATATCCGCTTGATTGCTTATTAAACCCGAAATATTCAAGCAAGTTTTGAATTGTTTTTTTACTTCTTTTGTGCCGGTTTGATTTCTGGAATAGTTAGTCTAATTATTGGTTTTTTATTTCAGATAATTGTAGGTTAGTAAAGTATCAGGTTTGAAACGGACATTATTAGAAGGTTCTTTGAGAGAGAGTACGCTAGTAGTACTTATTTGTTCATGTCCAAATAGCATTTATAATAAATCCTCTATCTCAGCATATTTCCGCAAGCGTGGTAGACACTGACGTTGATAGAAACTGCTTAATGTCGCAATTGACAGCCCAAAGTCTTTAGATAATTCTTTCCAACTAACTTCCGGGGGTAAGCGTTTGAGAATTAATACCTGACAATTTACGTCTGGACGCCCTTTAATGTGAGTACTACGTAGTTCCATATCCGAGTCTGTCTCCACCCATGTCTCCAGGTTTTCCAAAATAGGAGGTGCTTGGGGG
This sequence comes from Nostoc sp. ChiSLP03a, assembly GCF_034531215.2. Classification (NCBI taxonomy): domain Bacteria; kingdom Bacillati; phylum Cyanobacteriota; class Cyanophyceae; order Nostocales; family Nostocaceae; genus Nostoc; species Nostoc sp. ChiSLP03a. The sequence continues at coordinate 80,260 of NZ_JAVRBQ020000103.1, read as the reverse complement.
GTAGCTGGTATATTATCTATCGGGTCAATACTTTCACCAATCTCACCCGACTTAGACTGACGAACTCCAAAGGAGACTGTTGTGGCTTTTTCCCGGTTTTGGTTGAGATAAAAGTCTTGTAGTCTGCGTTTAAGGTAAGCATCCAGCCAATTAATCACACTACCTTGAGTGGAGTCATAAACTTGACCTGTCAGACCATCACAAACGTTGCGGCAGAAATACAACCAAGTTTGTTGCAGTGCGTCTTGATAGTAGGGAGTATTTTCCTTCCAGAGTTTACCTTGTGTCAAACGAATGATTTGCGTGAGCAACTTCTGACGTTGACGGCTTCCAGGTGAATGTCTACGAGCTTGGGTAACTAAGGATGTTAGCTGTTCATTTAGCTTCTCCTTAGCTGAAATGCTAGAGAACGGACACCTGACTTCCTGGTTTACTGGTAGTGAATGACTCTGAATGCCTAAATCAGTAGTAACATCTTTTACAGTTAAAGAGCTGTTGCTCACCCGATCGGTTTCAACCGCAATACTATCTATATTTCCTTGCTCAGATGCCTGAATACAACGATGAATTGCTTGTTCAGGCGGGATAAAATCTTGGTTTATACTATTTTTTCGCATCTTCTTTTCTTCCCTGAAGTTTCTTTTTTGGGCATACTTTGCAGACTTGATGCAGTGGCCAAGTATTTCGATGCTATCTATGATTATCTGTGAGATATCAGAGATGATAACAGCATGGTTGCAATGGGCAATACACTTTTGTTCGTTGATTCAATTCAATCCACATAATCAACTCAGTAAGAGGAAATAATTAAATGTAAAATGCAAATCAGAAGAACCTGTTACTGTTGGGGTTTTCCCTTCTGCTTCTACTTATTAGACCTTTTTGAAGTTTTGGATTGAAGTTTACTTTGACCATACCTTTAATTTAGTGAATCACTCACTTTTTAACAGCATGAAAAAGTCATAATTTGTCAGGAATTTTGCTGTCAAAGTTTTATTAATTTATGTAAAAAATGTCGCTAACGTCAGAAAACATCTATTTTCTCACCTGTGTTAGCAGTTTTATACCAATTTAATGTGAAGTTACACATATCTAGATCCCCCTAAATCCCCCGATAAATTGGGGGACTTTGATATGTTTTTCTGGTTCCCCCCTTTATAAGGGGGCTAGGGGGGAACGAATTCTATGCAGCTTTATAAAAAATTGGTATTAGATTAGAAGCCTTGACTAAAGGTATCTTCTAGCAATCTCAGACTGCTTATTTATTTACAGAACTTTTGATACAAAATACTTTAGCGGTTTGCTGAAATGATGTTATTAAGGGACTTCCAGAAAATAAATTATCCCATTTCACATTCATCAAAACGACTTTCTCTCCCCCTGCTCCCTGCTCCCTGCTCCCTGCTCCCTGCTCCCCTGCCCTCAAAGCGATGGAATATTTTTTTAATTGGAAGTCTCTTAGGAGGTGATATCGCGGACACTAGCACAATGGTATTCCTGTCCGTTTAACTCTAGATAATTAACAGTTATTTCCACGACTATGTTTTGACCATCTTGAGTTCGTTGACTAGACTCAAAAGTGAGAGAGCCTTTTTGTCTAACTTCTTCCCAGTGCGATCGCCAAGTAACCGTCGAAAAATTTGGATCTATATCGTAAACAGTCATGGTCAACAATTGGGCGCGGGAGTAGCCAAGATGACGACAGGCGGCTTCATTCACGTAAACTAGCTGGGCATCCGAATTTACAAAAAAGATAGAATCCTTAAATTTATCTAAATAAAACTGACTAAGGCGCAGTGCTGACTCGGCTTTTTGGCGATCGCTAATTTCCTGCTGCAAAAGTATATTTTGCTGGGTCAGTTGTTTTTGCAACCTGCCGATAGTCAAGTTATTTTCTACACGGGCAAAAACCTCTTCTTCACTAAAAGGTTTGGTAATATAATCCACTCCCCCGACTGCAAAAGCTTTAACTTTGTCAAAAACTTCATCCAAGGCGCTAATAAAAATCACCGGAATGTCGCGGGTTTTCTCTGAGGCTTTCAAATGTTGACAGACTTCATAACCATTCATTTCTGGCATCATGATGTCAAGCAAAATTAAATCGGGCGGTGCAGCTTGTGCTGTTTTCAAAGCTGTTTGTCCGTTAATAACTCTCCGAATTTCATAGCCAACTTGAGTTAGCATAGCGGATAAAAGTCGCAGATTATCGGGTGTATCATCAACAACAAGAATATTTGCTTTTGGTAGCTGAACTTGATGGTTATCCATATTTATTAGAACTAATTTATTAGAAAATAATTCAACAGCCAGAAATCATAATTCAAAATTAAATTAGAGTCCGACTAGTGAATGTTTTAAGATACCCACCAAAACTTTTAGTGCATTCACTACACAAAGATTTATTGATGTTTAATTAGTGGCAGATATCATATCAAGTCTGGCTCATTAGTTATGATTTACACAGTCATTCCACCCTACACGCCAGATGTGTTTAATAAATAATCAAGCGGACATAATATTAATCCCCCCATTTATTGTTCTGACTCCTAAATTCTGACTCCTGAATTCTGACTTCTGAATTCTGATTCAAAAATCATTTCTTACAATTGTGTTAAATCAATAACTTTATCAATGCGAAAGTTATTAACCCAATCAGACAGAGTGTTTCTCAAAAGAGCAGATTCTTCAGGAATTTGCTCAAGCAAGCTAAAAATCAGCTTTTCATCAGTACACAGTGCCGCTTGGTGGAGCTGTGCTACCCATTCAATAGGCATCTGAGCCAGCATCTCTTCTAATGATAAAATTTTCAGGTCGGAATTTTCGGCAAATTCGTCTTTTTGAAGGGGTTTCTCTGCATATACATAGCGCACCCCTAAATATTTAGACATCATATTTAAGATTACTTCCTCTCGGAACGGCTTACGTACAAAATCGTTGCAGCCAGCCGATAAAACCACAAACCGTTCCTCATCAAAAGCACTAGCAGTTAGAGCAATAATCACAGTAGCTTGACCTTTTAAAGTAGCTCTAATTTGTTTAGTCGCTTCATACCCATCCATTACAGGCATCCGCATATCCATCCAAATCAGTTGTGGTTCCCAAGTTTCCCAAAGAGTCACCCCTTCTTGACCATTTTCTGCATGACGTACCTCGAAGCCAAGCGATACTAGCATCTTGACTAAGAGTTGGCGATTTTCCCATTTATCTTCAACTACTAAAATCCGGTATTTTGGTTGATTAGGCTCTAAACCAATTACTCGTCGTTTTAGCTGTAGAATTGGAGCTTCAGCTACTTCTGCTAGACTAATTTGGAGATCGAAAGAAAAAATCGTTCCTTGTCCCAAAGTACTGCTAACAGTAATACTTCCCCCCATTAGATGCACAAATTGTTGGCTAATAGTTAAACCCAAACCTGTTCCTTGCTGAGATTTTCGACCTGCTTCTGTTTGAACAAAGGGTTTAAACAACTTTTCAATTTCGGCAGGTGCAATCCCTGTCCCAGTATCTTCAACTTCAAAATGAAGCCAGAAGAATGAAGGGCGAGAGTTGCCTATTACTTGTGTGCCTTCTTGTTGCTGTAGTTTACTTTCTTCTTTCATTCTCACTCGTAAACTGACGCCACCTTCTTGAGTAAATTTGATAGCATTACCAAGGAGATTAATCAATATTTGACGCAATTTACTTTCATCTGTATGCACATATCTAGGAACTTCCGGTCTACGTTCAAACATCAACTGTAAACCTTTGGATTCCGCTTTAATTTGAAACATCTCTTCAAGTGAATCAAGTAGAGTGTACAAGTCAAAGCTATTGTTATTCAATGTCGTTAAACCCGCCTCAATTTTGGACATTGACAACACATCATTAATCAAGGTAAGCAAATGTTCTCCACTGCGACTGATAATTTCTAAATGTTCCAACTGAGAAACATTGATAGAAGAATCGCGCATCATTAGCTGAGTAAAGCCAAGGATGCTGTTGAGAGGAGTACGAAGTTCGTGACTCATGTTTGCAAGAAATTCGCTTTTGGCACGGTTGGCAGTTTCGGCTTCTTTGGCTTTTAGTTCTAATCTATGGCTATAATTCTCTAACTGTTCGCCAGAAATTTTTAACTGTCGCGTTAGCCAAGACACTCCAATCAATAGAAATCCCATTGATAAGAATCCTACTAGCATCATCGTTCCTGCTAATCGTTGAGCCGGCGCAAAGGCTTCTTCCTGGTTCATCTCCACCATTAAGGCTAGGTCTTGGTCATTGAGCCAGTGATATACCCCAATTACTAACACTCCAGCATAGTTTGGATAAAGTCCTTGACCACTAATTCCACCCATTGCTGCATCAATACCTTGGCTACTAACTCCTTGAGAAAAGTCCGGTGTTTTATCTTTCTCTTTAGAAATAAAAGCGTTTTTAGTTACTAAAGAACCAACTAAATAAGTTTCTCCGCTCTTACCTAAGCCTGTACGTTCCCGGACAATTTGATCTATTCTGCCTAAATTTAGATCGGCTAAAAGGACACCCTGGCGTACCTTGGCTGCATCACGTAGAGGGGTTGCAAAAGTCACTGATGGCTTACCAGTAATCGGTGAGGCATAAAAGATGGGGGCAAAAGAGTCTCCTGGCTGAATCTGTTCAATATAGGTGATGTTAGCTGAAATTTCATATTGACCTTCACGCTGTTTATTAGTAGATAAAATAATCCGATTGCTCCGGTCAAGAATGGAAATTTCTCCCAGACTTGGCTTGATTGTAGCCATGTTTGCAAGATAATCTGAGAGAACTTTGTAAGCTTTTCGATAATTTGCGTCGGCGGGTTTGGAATTTAAAAGGATTTGAAAATTATTTTGTACGTCTGGAAACTGAGTTACTAAGAGAAAGTCTCGTTCTTGATCTTCAAACCAACGGGTAATTTCTTCTTCTTTGAGAGTGGCAGCAGCACTGAGCCGTTCAAAAGCAGCTTGCTTCAAAGCTTCCCTCGCATTGATAAAAGCAAATCCTCCTACTACACCTACAGTTACCAAGGATAGGAATAAGAAGGAACTGGCAACTTTAATAGTTAGGTGCTGATTCCAGAAGTTCATATATTTACAACTTGTTTCTTATTCTAAAGATATTTATCTTTTTTATTATTCATCTATATAGGTTATTTCTTTAGTTAATATAAATAATTATTGATTACCATTGAGCAAAAATCTGTTTTATCTGCTTGATTGCTTCATCAGTTGCTTGCTCTGGAGAAATTTTATTTACAATTATTCGATTCAGAGCTTTTCCCCAGATATTCTCCTCTAACACTACGCTGTATGCCGGGTTTTGGACATAATAAAACAACCGCGTTGAACCTTCCGTCACCGTCTCAACCCCAGTTGAAATGTGTGGGTCAGCTGGGTTTTTCCAAAATGGGTCTTGCCAAAGTGTCTTGATGACAGGTAAATTACAACCTCCAGCAGCTTTCAGATACTTATCTATCACCTGTGATTGGGTGAGATATGCAAGAAAATCCAAAGCTTTTTTCTGTTGCTGGGAATCGGCGAATAAAACTGCTTGCCGAAGTGTGAGTAGATAACGCATTGGCTTGCCGTTGGGTTTGTTAGGAAATTTTAAAATACCAAGCTTATGGCGATAGGTGTCGGGATCTTGGCGCACAGAGCAAGGAATTGAGAGGGTGTTGTTAGGAGTCATCATCACCACACGGTTGAGCAAGCTGCGATTATTATCTGGATTTAACCAATTGAGTGCATCTGGTGGCACATAACCTTGTTGGTAAAATTTGGTATACCAATCTAATGCCTGGACAATTTTTTGTCTCACCTTTGGATCGTCGATCGCGAGTTTTCCTTTTGAGTCAAGAATTTGTATATCGTATGCTTCTAAAATATGCTCAAAAAAGATGTAGGTATCTGAAGCTCCAGTAGAAAAAGGAAAACCTAGTCCATAAATATGCTGTTTTTGCTGTTTTGCTCGCAGATCGTTCTGCACTTGTTTCCAAAATTCCCAAAAACCATTCCAATCTTTGGGGATATCGCTTTCACTGCGACCTATTTGCTTTAGCAAGTCTCGCCAGTAGAAAATGTGAACTGTTGCCTGATTGATTGGAACTGCATAGTAGCTTCGTTTTTTTGCAGCATTATTATAATAATTAACAGCTTGCAGGGCATATTCAGGATAAAGATTTTTGACTGGCTCAATTACATCCGTTACATCCGCTAGTTTCCCTTCCCAAGCCAAATGCGGATTCAACGCTCTCTCAGCGCCGTAACTCATCATGATATCGGGTGGATTACCCGCCTGAATAGCTCTACGCGCCTTCTGCGGTAACTCATCGCCGATATAGAAGGAAAGCTTGACTTGATTATTAGTTTGTTTTTCCCAGTTGCTCACTAACTGCTTGATTGCTTCATCCTCATCGACAGTAAAACCTTTATCCCACCAAATCTTTAAAACCGTGTTGTCAGTAGGGGAATGGGTGACTGAAGATTGTTTTAATTGAGAGGTGTTAGTACAAGCAATAATTATCAAGCTGAGTGTGAATACGATGAACACATATCTGCGATAATGGTAATATTGCGGCTGATTATGAAAGCCTTTAGCAATTTGACTAGCTTTTCTTTTAAATGTCATATTTAGTAAAAGCTTACTGCCATTGGTCAAAAATTTGCTTAATTCGGGCGATCGCTTCATCAGCTGCTTGCTCTGGAGAAATTTTATCTACAACAATTCGATTGAGCGCCTTACCCCAGACATTATCTTTTAAAACTAAGCTATAAGCTGGGTTTTGGACAAAATAAAATGGGCGAGTTTCTCTATTTAAAAATATATTAATGGCAGTCGAGAGATAAGGATCTTTGGAGTTTTTCCAAAAAGGATCTTCCCACGCCGATGTTAAAACTGGTAAATGACGGCCTCCAGAAGCCTTGAGATAATTTCCCATCACTTCTGGTTGTATTAAGTATGTAAGAAACTCCTTAGCTAGTTTCTGTTTCTGAGAATCAGCAAATAAAAACGCTTCCTTAACTGTAATTAAGTAGCGCATTGGCAAGCCATTGGGTTTATTGGGAAACTCTAAGATACCAAGTTTTTGATAATATGTATCAGGGTTTTGCCGCACAGCAGCAGGAATTGAAAGCGAGTTGTTAGGAGTCATCACCACGCTTTGATTGAGTAAGCTACGATTATTGTCTGGATTCAACCAATTTATGGCATCTGGTGGTACATAGCCTTGCTGATAATAATTTGTATACCATTTTAAACTGTTAATAATGCCTTGACGCACTTTCGGTTCGTCAAGGATCAGTTTATCCATAGAATCTAAAATTTGCACGTCGTATGCTTCTAAAATCTGCTCAAACAAGTAGTATGTATCAGCAGAACTAATACCGAAGGTAAATCCTAATCCATAAATATTCTGTTTTTTATCTGGTATTTGTTTTGTCCGCAAGTCATCCTGTATTTGTTTCCAAAGCTCCCAAAAATCATCCCAATTTATTGGTATATCACTTTCTTTACGACCTATTTGCTTTAGCAAATCTCGCCAATAAAAAATGTGAATAGTTGCTTGGCTCATTGGCAGAGCATAGTAGCTTCGCTTTTGATTAACATTATTATAAGACTGAACAGTTTTGAGGATTTTTGCTGGGTAAAAACTTTTAAGTGGCTCAATTACATCTGATACATCTGCTAGTTTGCCTTCCCAACTTAAACGAGGAATAATTTCTCGATCGGCAGTATAACTGGTAACAATATCAGGAAGATTACCAGCCTGAATTTCTCTTTGAATCTTCCGTGTTAGCTCATCTGTAGAATATAAAGAAAGTTTGATTTTGTTGCCAGTTTGTTTTTCCCACTGGCTAACTAGTTGCTTGAGAGCTTCATCCTCTTCCTGAGTAAACCCTTTATCCCACCAAATCCTTAAATCGGTAGTTTCACTAGATAACTTATTAAATGGGGAAGGGGAGGATTGATATGTGTTAGTGCAAGCAACAATTATCAAGCAGAAGATTAATGCGATGAGTGCGTAAGGGCGATCGCTAAAAGCTTTCTTAACTCTCTGCTGATTCTTCAAAACCTGAGTAATCTGACTGGCTTTTTTTCTGGACACCACACTTCTAAAGCTTATATTTAAACTGAATAGATACAGCAGAATTCAGAATTCAGAATTCAGAAGTCAGAATTTAGGAGTAAAACACGCTTTATATCTGAGTAACAGATTTAGCTTGTTTGCTTTACAACTTGAAATCTGCTGTATATTCAATTTAAGGCTTTTTGTCGATCTCTCAATAATTTACAAGCGATCGCTCTTAAAAGAGATGGGTAATTGCTTGCTTCTTGAACCGATTGGAGTAATTATTCAAATGCGAGGTGCTGAATATAACACCTCGCATTCTGAAGATTTCTATTTGACTATGGGGTTGAGGATTAAACAACTAGCAAGTTATTTTGACTTAGTGACACTCCACCAGATAGTTGGGCAAATTGTACCTGAGCAAATCCACCCGCACTGCCATCTTGGTCAAAATATAGCGCACCTGTAGCGTTGTTATAGATAAATCGCTGATTGCTCGTTGTTGCAGATGTTCCAAGGGTAAAAGAGCTAGCTGAGAGTAAACCTGATGATAACCCGCCACCAAAACCAGCAGCCGATATCTGAATCTGTTCATTAGTCGCGTTGAAGTTATAAATGGTATCAACGCCTTCATTGAAACTATTGAAAACAAAGGTATCAGTACCCGCTCCTCCATAAAGGTTGTCATTACCTTTGCCACCTTTGAAGGTGTTCTTCCCAGAAGCGCCAGAGGCTGTGAGAGTATCATTACCATCGCCTCCATCCAGTAGATTATTGCCTGATGAATAGTCAACAATCAAGCGATCGTTACCAGCACCACCATTGAGCGTATTATTACCAGAGACAGTATAAGCTCCATAAGAGGAATATAAGGAAGCTGAACCAGCGGCTGTGAGAGTATCATTGCCATCGCCCCCATTCAGTAGGTTATTGCCTGATGAATAGTTAATAACTAAGTTATCGTCACCAGCGCCACCATTGAGAGTGTTCTTACCAGAGATAGCATCGAGATCAAAATTGCCTCGGTAGTCGTCGTAGGAGCCAGAAACGTTCAGAGAATCATTATCATCACCACCAGAGAGCAAATTATTCCCATTTGAATAGTCAGCACTCAAATAATCCTTACCTGCACCGCCGAGAATCGTGTTATTTCCACGTCCCCCAGCCAGGGTATCGTTGCCATTGCTCCCTACAATCAAATCATCGTAGTTCGTACCTGAGATATTTAATTGTTCGATATTCTTGTAGCTAACCTGATTCGGGCCTGCTGTAATCGAACCAGCATTAGTAGCAGCATTGAATGTGGAAGTGATTCCCTGGCTGATGGAATAGTTATAGAAAGACAACAAATCTTCACCTTTGCCTCCATCTATAGTATCTTTGCCGCGATCGCCTCCGGTGAGTGTATCGTTGCCATTGCCCCCGACAATCAAATCATCGTAGGCTGTACCTGAGATATTTAATCGTTCGATATTCTTGTAACTAACCTGATTCGTGCCTGATGTAATGGAGCCAGTGTTAGTAAAAGCATTGAATGTCGAAGTGATTCCCTCACCCCCGCTAGAATTACTGTAATAATAACCTTCTAATAAATCATCACCTTTTCCGCCATCAATAGTATCATTGCCACTACTACTCCCGTAGAGCGAGATAGTATCGTTGCCATTACTCCCCACAATCAAGTCATTGTAGGCTGTACCTGAGATATGTAATCCTTCGATATTCTTGTAGTTAATCAGATCCGTGCCCGCCTTAATCGAGCCAGTGTTAGTAGCAGCATTGAATGTTGTTGTAATTCCCCCACTAGGATAGATATACGAAACGCTCAACAAATCGTTACCTGTTCCCCCATCTACTGTTTGAGTCGCTAAGGAAGGTGGAGAAGTATATAAGACGAAAGAGAAGGAATCATTACCATTCTCTCCATTGAAAATGTTATTACCAAATTTGCCCTCGGCTTTTTTGTCGTCGTAGTAGCCAGAGGCAAAGAAAGAATCATTGCCATCCCCCCCATTGAGAATGTTATCGCCCGTTGAATAGTTAACACTCAATTGATCGTCACCAGCACCACCATTGAGAGTGTTATTCCCGGAGGTAAAAGAGGCGGAATAATCGTATTCGCGAGAGGCGCTAAGAGAATCATTGCCATCTCCTCCATTCAGTAGGTTATTGCCTGTTGAATAGTTAGCATCTAATTGATCGTCACCAGCACCACCGTTGAGGGTGTTATTGCCATCTGTCTTAGACGCAGAGAGATTATCATTGCCATCGCCACCAGAGATTAGGTTATCGCCTGTTGAAGAGCTAGCACTGAATTGATCGTTACCAACACCACCGTCAAGGATGTTATCGCTTGTTGAATAATCAACATTCAAGTAATCGTTACCTTCACCGCCAAAAATTGTATCATTGCCATAATTTGAATCGTTGCCACTACTGCCTCCGAAGAGTAAATCGTTGCCATTGCTTCCGACAATAAAATCAGCGTAGGTTGTACCTCTAATTTCTAATTGTTCGATATTGGTGTAGTTAATCCGATTTGTGCCAGCCTGAATTGAGCCAGTGTTAGTAGCAGCATCGAAACTCGAAGTGATTCCTGTAGTAGCACGGGTGTAATATACAGACAAAGAATCCTGACCTGTTTCTCCATTTACACTTTGAGTCGTTAAGGAAGAGGGGGCAGTTTTTGAGGCGGACAAATGGAAGTCATCATTACCAGCGCCTCCATTTAGAGTGTTTCTACCCCGGACTTCATCTGCGTAAAAGGAATCATCGCCGTCTTTGCCTGAAACCGTATTGTTGCCAGCAGAATAGCTAATATCAAGATAGTCATCCCCTGCATCTCCACTGAGGATGTTATTTCCAGAAGAATAGGAAGCATCAAGGGTATCATTTCCCTCATCACCCCGCACCAAGTTATTACCAGTACCACCACGGAGAAAGTCGTTACCCGTACCACCACGGAGGGAGTCGTTATCCGTACCACCAAGGAGAGTATCATTGCCTGCACCACCAATGAGGGTATCATTTCCGGCATCACCGCTTAAAAGGTCGTTGCCATTTTTGCCATCGATGATATCATCACCCACTTTAGCGTTAATTGTATCTGCGTCCTGAGTACCCAATAGAGTATCTTTACCGTTGGTTCCAATGATATTCACCATAACTCTTACCTTCCTGAATCGATATTTTGAGTAACTTCAGCTATTAACTTGTTGTTAATGTTGTTTGAGGACACACGGAAATCGCCGAGAGTTGACGCTTTCGACATACTGTTATGCCACCCTTGATGGTTAGCATTTTCTCGAAGATTTATCCTATTGATGAGCTTGTAAGTAGGACTTATCTAACTGATTTGAAAAAGGCAGGAGATTCAAAGTTAAATTCTTTGCCTATTCCCTATTTCCTTTTTCATTTGTTATTTGCGTACCCGTTAATAATGCTAGTTAAGACTATCTAAGTCTTAGCATTGTACATATTTATGAGCGTGTATTTAGGAAAACAGATGGTTTCACACTTTTTTTATCATTCTCGATCCGCAGATCAACCCAGCCATCACTGACAAAGTGTCGAAAAATCAAGCTTGAATACCTAAAACCCACACTTCATATTTCTTCTCAAAGCGTAGCCCTACTGTGGTAAATATAGAGAATAATTCACTTTCGATAGGGAAATAATTTTTATGCAGTTGTTGTGGGCTATTGCCCGTAAGTGTGTAGCTTAAATATAGGGAACATCTAAATAACACTTTGATAACCATATCTGAAGATATACTGAGATGTCCACACTTAAAGACATATCTTTGCATACTCTTTACATTATTTGCCGATCGGTATAATCTCAGTATTTATCTTTATGTATTCTTCATGTCTTGAAAACCACTAATAACTCAGAATGCAGCAGCTAAACAGCAGCTAAACAGTTGTTTTATTTGCTCGTGTAGCGTGTCGTCGCCCTTAATAGACAAGCAAGCTGTAAGAGTTTTTGAAATCTAGGGTTATGCTGTGAGTTTATGACGATAAGTTACAGGAGTTGAAAGCGATCGCTCCAGAAGATTGTCACATTATCAAGAGCTACTTAGAGATAACCTCCACCAAACATACTCTCGTAGCGTAGGCGTAGCCCATCCTAACTATCGCCAAGAAACTACTGAGGACGGTGAATCTGAAACTGGATTATATTGGGAAGTTTTGGGCAAAAATAGATTTTTATTTAAAAAAACAGTCGTCAGGAAATGAAGGCGTATTAATATAGTAGATTTCTTTAACCACGCCAATTTGAAAAAAGAATGCAATATCAATATATAGATACAAGAGAGTGCGTGTTATGGTTAGCAAAAATTTTTTCAATTGGCATCAGTATAGTATTCATATAGATGACAGTAAAGGTCAACTATAGCAATCTGATTTGATTTCTGAGTTAATCGTAGGGACTGGGGACTGGGGACTGGGGACTGGGAAGAAGGAATAAAGCTGTACTGAGTTTTTTTCAAAAATCAAATATGAGTCCTATAGTACTTATAGATATATCAATTTATTCCTCTTCACTTCATTAATTCTTCATAAAATCAGTATTGTACACGTTTACAAACGTTTGTGTATTGATTTAACGTAGTATATGCTTCTTGTTTACAGCTATTTTCAGGTAAATAGACCACGCGGTAGGGGTACAAGGACTTGCGTCCCTACGACAGATATGATTCAAATACATGAAAACTGCTGTGATACCGTTTATTTGTGAAGCTGCATATAATTCACCCCCGATGGTATCTCTGCACGCGAACTGTTCGAGATCGTTATTCGGATAATGTAGGAACTTTGATGATTTCAAGGATCTGCGATCGCAAAAAACGAGATCGACGGTACATCACAGCCAACGCAAGGATTCTTTTAGATTAACCACCTTGTATGGTAAATTCTGAGCTTGATAAATAAATGTAAAGAAGAAGTTGGCATTGCATAAACTTTGCTTTCTAGCTTGATGAATTAACTAAGAAACTAAAAAGTTGAAGGTACAAGATTGAAAATATCTTGTTATCTCCTTAATTAGTTGCTTCAACAACATAGTTCTTCTAAAGGAGAAAAAATGAGTACATTAGAGCAAAGTCTTAGTCAATTCCGAGCTTTACCAAAACCAGAGTCATCTCGATTAATTGACTTTGAAGATGCAGAAATTCGTCCTGGTATAGTAAGTGACACATATATTTTAGTTGTCAGTGGAACGAAACCATACTTGAATTTGGAAGTGAATCTTGTGCCACTTGTATACGTCCAACAACCTGAATATTGGGGAGTGGAGGTCGTTGGTACTTTGCCCGGAATTGGACTACCAGCGATCGCACCTTATATAGTTTCTCTGCCAGTAGACGGCATTCGTGGCAAACAAGGTATTGAAGTTATTGGCGCTAATGGTTCCAAGCAACTACCTTTTCTAGATGTTAAGTATTCCTAATTCCCGACATGAATATGTGTAGAACCACCATCTTAAAAGCTGTTACAAAAGCTTAAAAACCGCCCGAAAATTTATTTTCAGGCTATTAGCTCAAGTTGGTTTAAACGGACTAATAAAGTATTTTTAGTTCGTTTAAACCAATTTTTGCTATTAGAGGTTGTTTGAAAAGTGGTTGGCTGTGATTTTAGGCACTTATTGATCCCCCCAACCCCCCTTAAAAAGGGGGGCAAAACCTTTCAAAGTCCCCCAATTTATCGGGGGATTTAGGGGGATCTAGAACGTTTTGCTACCAAGAAGAGGATTTTTCAAACAACCTCTAAGAGGTTGTTTGAAAAGTCTAATTTATTACTTGCCTCGGCGATTGGATGCTTTATGTCGGGGAACCCGCCCACCGCAGTGGCTTCGTGCCGCTATGTTAACGCGCTGCGCGTCTTGGTATCATTATAGACATCAATCGCATTTGCGAGGATGTTCTTGAAGAAGGCAGCTATGCTGGAGGCAGAGGTCACAAGTCAAAATTCCCTTCTGCCTTTCTTGATAATACTCAAAGAAGAAACTAAAGGAAAAGGTGAGAAAAAACCCACCTCTTAAGAATCGATATGATAGACAAGTAAACAAAACTTAAAAAATATTTATCGAATGGTAGATCAATCATCTGGCTTGTCCAAGGTCAAAGACTCAATAACACAAAAACTCTTCTTGGGTAATGAACCTAATGCGGAGTTAATTGCAATTCTCACCGTTTACTTTGTCCAAGGAATTTTAGGGCTATCGCGTCTAGCCGTTAGCTTTTTTCTCAAAGATGAACTACTCCTGAGTCCAGTCCAAGTATCGGCGCTATTGGGAATTGTCTTCCTACCTTGGATGATCAAGCCGGTGTTTGGTTTCATCTCTGATGGCTTGCCTATATTTGGCTATCGTCGCCGTCCTTACTTGATTTTATCCGGGATACTGGGAACTGCTTCTTGGATGAGTCTGGCCACAATAGTTCATACTAGCTGGGCAGCTACCTTAGCGATCGCTCTTGGTTCTCTTAGTGTCGCCATGAGTGATGTCATCGTTGACTCGTTGGTTGTAGAACGAGCCAGAGGCGAATCGCAAGCAAAAGCCGGTTCACTACAATCTCTGTGCTGGGGTGCTTCTGCGATCGGAGGTTTAATAACAGCCTACTGTAGCGGTCTACTACTTCAATACTTTACTACCCGTACCGTCTTTGGGATTACCGCTTTATTTCCTCTGATCGTTTCAGGAGTGGCTTGGTTAATTGCTGAGTCCCCCGTTAGCAAAGATCCTGAAGATAGTAATCAGACTAACTCTGTACCAATCAAACATCAACTGGAACAGCTACGCCAAGCCATTAGCCAAAAAACAATTTGGCTACCAACGGCGTTTATCTTCATTTGGCAAGCTACCCCAAATGCTGACTCAGCCTTTTTCTATTTCGCTACTAACGAACTCCACTTTGAACCAGAATTTTTGGGGCGAGTAAACTTGGTGGGAAGTTTCGCTTCTTTGGCAGGTGTTTGGATTTTTCAACGTTTCCTCAAAAGCATCCCTTTTCGCGTGATTTTTGCTTGGAGTACTGTCCTTTCGTCAATTTTGGGGATGACGATGCTGTTGTTGGTAACTCACACAAACAGGCTATTGGGTATAGATGACCACTGGTTTAGTTTGGGTGATAGCCTGATTTTGACTGTGATGGGGAAAATTGCCTTTATGCAAGTGATGGTGCTAGCAGCAAGGCTTTGTCCTTCTGGTGTGGAAGCGACATTATTTGCCTTGCTAATGTCAGTCTATAATTCAGCCGGAACGGTTTCCCATGCATTCGGGGCATTAATCACCTATTGGCTGGGGATCACCGCAACAAACTTTGAGTCACTTTGGCTCTTGGTGTTAATTACTAACCTCAGCACGCTGTTACCCTTACCATTTATCAAATGGCTACCTGCTGCTGAAGAGCAAACTGAGACACTCAAAGATGAGAAACAAGCGTTTTTGCCAGATTTGATGTCTGAGTTGGTACTGAGAGAACCAGAGTCGAAAATAGTCGAATAGTGTAATAAATCTCACGCCAATTCGAGCCAGTGTGCTGCCTTACCGTGGTAGCAACTGGCGTAGTAAAGTTGCAAAGAAATTATTTTAAGCAACTACAAATTTTTGTGCAAGGTAACAACAAAAAACAAAGTATATGCATTTGAAAAGTCAAGAAAGCCTAGTTACAGAAAAATCCTACATCCGTGCAGACTGGCAAGGAGGATATCAATCTCTCACCCAAGAGTTTGATTATTGGATTGATGATATAGAAGGGCAAATTCCCAGAGAGTTACAAGGTACGCTGTTTAGAAATGGCCCCGGTTTGCTGGATGTGAATGGACAACCTCTTCATCACCCGTTTGATGGGGATGGGATGATTAGCAAAATTACCTTTACCAATGGTCGTGCCCATTTTCGCAATCGCTTTGTCCGCACAACTGGCTATTTGGCAGAGCAAAAGGCGGGAAAAATCCTCTATCGCGGTACTTTTGGTACTCAAAAACCCGGCGGTTGGCTAGCTAATATTTTTAACTTTAAACTCAAAAATATCGCCAATACAAATGTTATCTATTGGGGCGGTAAACTGCTAGCAATGTGGGAAGCGGCTGAAGCATATCGTCTCGATCCTTATACTCTTGAAACGCTGGGAAATGAATATTTTAATGGTGCTTTGTCAGCAGGTGAAGCTTTCGCTGCACATCCCCGCTTGGAAAATAATTGTGAGCAAGATGGGGGCGCACCTTGCCTAGTCAACTTCTCGATTAAGCCAGGATTATCTACCACAATTACTATTTTCGAGCTAAACCCAGCAGGTGAAATTGTCAGACAGCACGCTCATAGTGTTCCAGGTTTCTGTTTTATTCACGATTTTGTTATTACTCCCAATTACTGCATCTTCTTTCAAAATCCTGTCACCTTTAATCCTATACCTTTCGCTTTGGGAATACGTGCGGCGGGAGAATGTATCAAATTTCAGCCAAATCAGCCAACTCAAATTTTAATTATTCCTCGCTTCCCCAAAGAAGGGCAACTCGAGATAAAATTTCTGGAAACTCAGTCTGGTTTTGTCTTCCACCACATTAACGCTTTTGAAGTAGGAGGAGAAGTTTTGATTGACTCCATTTGTTACCAAAATTTGCCAGAAGTGGAACCCAACAGCGATTTTCGACAAGTTGATTTTGAAGCTTCTTCACCTGGGCAACTTTGGCGATTTTCTCTGAATTTAAAGGATGGGATAGTACGGCGGAAATTGATTGAGAGCCGATGTTGTGAATTTCCCAGTATACATCCGGCGAATGTGGGACGCCCTTATCGATATCTATATATAGGTGCGGCTCATGCAGAAACCGGTAATGCTCCCTTACAAGCATTGTTGAAAATTGATTTAGAGTCTGGAGAAAGACAATTTTGGAGTGCTGCACCCCGTGGTTTTGTAGGTGAACCGATTTTTGTCCCGCGCCCAGATTCCGAAAAGGAAGATGATGGTTGGATATTAGCTTTGGTTTATGATGCTGCTCATCACCGCTCAGATTTGGTAATTTTGGATGCTAGTGATTTCTCTAAAGGAGTAATTGCACGGTTACATCTGAAGCATCATATCCCCTATGGTCTGCATGGAAGCTTTACTTCTGAGGTTTTTGGGGAAATTTGATCCCCTATTTGGGTGAAACCATTTTTTCGCTGGCAATAATATGCAAATCTATATTTTTGAGCAAGCGCACCAATTTTTGCGTCAAAGATCCTTTGAGGAGCATTTGCCAGCGCGATCGCTGACTTTCACCGATTACAATTTGGGTGATCCGATGTTTCTCGGCGACTTGGGCGATCGCATTAGCTATATTACTGTTGGTAACACGGAGAAAAGTACCTTCAAATTCTTTACAAAGTTTCTCACAAGTGTAGATATGCAAGCTTTCTTCTTTGGTGAGGAAACGTTCTGGATCGGCTACGAACAAGGTATAAAGCGGCGCATTCATGTAGTTAGCCAACCTTGCACCCCGGCGTAACAGCTGCACTGAGTTGGGATAGGTAGATACACACACCAAAACTCGCTCGTGAATATTACAAAATTGTCCATTGGGAGTAGAGGCGATCGCATTTTCTTCCACGTTGTCTGCCACTTCCCGCAAAGCCAACTCCCGCAGAGCAATCAGGTTACGGCGTTGGAAAAAATTATCGAGGGATTGTTGGATTTTTGGCTGTGCGTAAATCTTCCCTTCTAATAACCGTTCTTGCAGTGTCTCTGGTGTCACATCTACTACCACGATTTCATCTGCTTCATCCATAATCCTGTCAGGAACCCGCTCGCGGACTACCACACCTGTAATTCTGGCTACTAAGTCGTTGAGACTTTCCAAATGTTGCACATTCATCGTAGAGTAGACATCAATCCCGGCTGTCAAAACTACTTCGACATCTTCGTAGCGCTTTTCACGTGCAGAACCAGGGACATTGGTATGGGCAAGTTCATCAATTAAGACTAATTGCGGCGATCGCTTTAAAATAGCATCTGTATCCATATCCGTCAGCGTCAACTCACCGCGAGGATATTGCTTACGGGGTATAATTTCCAGTCCCTCTGCCTTTTCAGCCGTCTCCTTGCGTCCGTGGGTTTCCAAAAGCCCAACGACAACATCAATTCCTTCCTGTTTGAGTGCGTGTCCCTCTTCCAACATTCGGTAGCTTTTGCCTACTCCAGGAGCCATGCCAATAAAGATTTTATGCTTACCCCGCCGTCGTGCCGGATAAAGCGAGTAACTTGCAGAATTTAAAGGCGCATTCCCAGCCGAACCAGTATTGGTCATTTGTCCTTTGTCATTAGTCATTTGTCATTGGTAAGGATTTTAAGCCTATTTTCGTTTCGTAGCATAATTTGGTTTATTCCCGCCCACTTACTTAGTACTCCTACTTCATCGGAAACGAAAACAGCGCTTTACCCATGCCCAATGCCCCATGCCCAATGCCCATTTACTGATTTTGCTGACGATTAATATCTTGCAAGTCAAGAGCATAATTCAATCGCAGAACATTGACTCCTGGTTCGCCAAAAATCCATAAAAATCTGTCATCAGTATACTTATTAATTAAACGTAAAATTTCATCTTCTTTTACTCCCCGCGCACCAGCAACCCGTGTCAATTGCTGCCGTGCTGCTTTCAAGGAAATATGCGGATCTAAACCCGAACCAGAAGTATAAATTATATCAGCTATCGGTTGAAGATTTTCCTCTCGCAATTTATCTGCCTCTTCTAAAATCCGCTTCAGTAATTCTGGATTGCTGGCAGCGAGATTGCTAGCTCCAGATATGCCAGTTGGCTTGGCTTTTTTTCCTTGACTATATCTAACAGTACTAGGACGAGAATGGAAATATCGCTCAGATGTGAATACCTGACCGATTAAAGCCGAACCAATTGGTTCATTACTTAGATTCCGCACGATACTGCCATTCGCTTGATAGGGCAAAAAAACTTGACCCACTACAAGAATTACCAGCGGATAGATGATTGCAGTCAACAACCAAAGCATTAGAGTTATAAAAATTGCTCTGATAGTTTCTCGAATAATAGCCATAAAAAGTTTTCCAATTGCGCCTATAATTTAATTTTTAATTTTTAATTCTTTTGCCCACCTAACAGGATATTACAAGATGCTGTTAGCAACAGCATAAACAACTGGAGCAGTTACCACATTCAAGCACAGCAAGCTAAAAATAGCGAGTGGTAGATGTTGTTTATGCCATTGCGACTAAACAAAGGATATCGCCAAAGCAGTGCTGAATGAAAACGATATTTATTCATATTCTTCTTGTCCCTCCTATCAACAGGTAAAAGTAAAAATGTTGATTATTTTACTTTGGTCAAGATGCGATCGTTTCTCAGCGTCTCTACTTTTGCTATCCTTAAGCCAAACCTACAAGTGTAATCAGTACATCGATCAACTTAATGGCAATAAACGGCGCAATCACCCCACCTAAGCCGTAAATTAAGATATTGCGTTGGAGTAACTGATTAGCTGTCAGCGGTCTAAACCTCACACCCTTTAATGCCAAGGGAATCAAAGCGGGAATAATCAAAGCATTATAAATCAGTGCTGAGAGTACAGCAGATTTAGGGCTAGTCAAATTCATAATATTCAGGCTTTGCAAATTAGCAGCGACAAATATCACTGGAATAATTGCAAAGTATTTAGCAATATCATTAGCGATGGAAAATGTCGTCAATGCCCCGCGAGTAATCAACAATTGCTTACCAATACCAATGATATCGAGTAGCTTTGTGGGATCGGAGTCCAAATCGACCATGTTAGCGGCTTCTTTTGCAGCTTGCGTTCCGGTATTCATCGCCACGCCGACGTTAGCTTGAGCTAATGCTGGCGCATCGTTAGTTCCATCTCCCGTCATGGCAACTAGTTTGCCTGCGGCTTGTTCCTGTTTAATGATACTGATTTTGTCTTCTGGTGTGGCTTCGGCAATGAAGTCATCAACCCCAGCTTCTTTAGCAATGACAGAAGCGGTAATTCGGTTGTCTCCAGTTAGCATGATGGTACGTACTCCCATCCGTCGCAGTGCAAGAAAGCGATCGCGGATACCAGGTTTAACTATATCTTTGAGATAAACAATCCCATAGATTTCGTTATCTAGGCTAACTGCTAGGGGTGTACCTCCCAAGCGAGAAACTCGTTCGTAGGCAGCATCCAATTCTGGCGTATCGCGTCCGTTGCGGGAACGGACAAATCCTTTAATAGCTTCTACTGCTCCCTTTCTGGCCTCATACCCACCAGGTAAATTCGTGCCACTCATCCGGGTTTTGGCGGAAAAACTGACTCCTTCTGCCTGAGTGGAGTCAAAATCAAACCGTGCGCCCAACTTTTCTGCCAGTCGGACAATGGATTTTCCTTCTGGTGTATTGTCAAAGACACTAGCCGCCCAAGCAACATTAGCAATTTCCGACATTGAATGACCATTGAGGGGAATAAACTCTTCCGCCAGACGGTTGCCGAGGGTAATTGTACCTGTTTTGTCGAGAAGTAAAGTATTGATATCACCACAGGCTTCGACTGCTCGTCCTGATGTGGCAATGACGTTAAATTGGGCAACTCGATCCATACCAGCAATACCGATGGTACTTAGTAAGCCGCCAATGGTAGTAGGAATTAACGCTACTAATAGGGCAATTAAAATTGGGACGTTAACTGGACTGTTGACATAGTAAGCAAGTGCAGGCAAGGTGACTACGACTAACAAAAACACTAAGCTGAGAACTGCTAACAATACCGTTAAGGCAATTTCATTGGGTGTTTTGCTGCGTTCTGCCCCTTCTACCAAGGCAATCATTCGGTCAATAAAGCCTTTGCCTGGGTCAGTAGTAATACGGATAATTAGTTCATCTGAGATAATCCGCGTTCCACCAGTGACGGAACTGGCAACATCTGAGCCTGATTCTTTTAATACTGGTGCAGATTCTCCAGTAATTGCCGATTCATCCACTGAGGCAACACCCATGATGACTTCACCATCGGCGGGGATGATATCGCCAGCAACGACGTAGATAGTATCGCCCTGTTTAAGGCTGGTGGATGAAACTTCACTAATTGTGCCATCGGCAGCAAGTTTTTTAGCGATCGCCTCTAACTTTGTTAACCGCAAGGCATCGGCTTGGGCTTTACCCCGTCCTTCTGCCACTGCTTCGGCAAAATTGGCAAACCAAACTGTGAAGAATAAAATCCCTGACAACAAGGCGTTGAAAACTTGCGGATTCTTTTGCAGGGCTGGGCCAAATAGGTTGGGATCGATCGTTAGCAATAGGATGATGATTGTTCCTACCCAAACCACAAAGATTACTGGATTTTTGATTGCATACTTAGGGTTGAGCTTGACAAAAGCATCTCTAATTGCTCTTAAGTACAGCCACTTATTATTTGCCCTAGTCTTTTTACGTTTTTGGCGGCGATCGCCAGAACGAGAACTTGGGCGTCTAGCTTTGAAGTTAGTTGCCACTTGATTCATAAATAAAATTAGCAGTGAGAAGTTAGGAGTTATAGGAACTTCTAATAAAAAAATATCCAACCTGTAGGATGCGTTAGTAACGCATCCTACGAAACCGAATAATTTATAAGATAACGGCAGGAGCCAGGAGGAAATAAGTATGAATGAAAACTTTAGTTCTGAGTAATTACCCAGTTAAAAATAAGATACTGGTACGAGACGCATAGTGCAAGATATAGCTGAGTGCTGTTAGCAAGGCGTTGATCCCGTGCTGAGTATAAACCTAGTTGCTTCCAGGTTTTGAGCAATCAACACTGTTCTAACATCATATCTGACTACAGCTATATAACCTTTCTTGTTTGAATCTCACACTTTTAAGTCTGGGTTACTCCTTCCTCCTGCCTCCTGAATTACTTTTTGATATTTTCTTAATTTCAAACTTATAACTCATAACTTTTCTAACTGCCAGATGCTAGTTTCAAACCCTCAGCTATGGGGCCTAAAGCCAGAACGGGAAAGAAAGTTAATACTCCTAAAACCAGCGTTACTCCAGCCGCGATCCCAGTAAATACCAGAGAATCGGTTCTTAGGGTAGCAGGAGTTTCTTCTACTGGTTGTTTGCGAGACATCCCGTCAGCTAGCAGCAGGATAGCAATTATCGGAATGTAGCGTCCTCCGATTAGGCTCACTATTGTACTCAAGTTCCACCATAGGGTGTTATCCCCTAAACCCTCTAAGCCCGAACCATTATTTGCTGCTGCTGAGGCATATTCATAAACTACTTGAGAAATACCGTGATAGCCAGCGTTGCTAATTCCAGATAGGGAGATGGGATAAGCCAAAGCGATCGCACTGGGGATCAAAACTAGAATTGGGTGAATCAACAGCACTACGCTAGCGAGAACGATTTCCCTTTTTTCAATTTTGCGTCCTAAAAACTCTGGAGTACGTCCTGCCATGAGTCCAGTCAGGAACACTGTGAGAATTAAGTAAATAAATAAGTAAGCTGTTCCAGTTCCTTGACCACCCCAGATAACCTGGATAAATAAGTTGAAGAGAGTCGAAAATATTCCTTGCGGCATCAAAGAATCGTGCATCCCATTCACAGCACCAGACATAGTAGCAGTAGTCATCACTGCCCAAAATGCTGTTTGTGCCCAACCAAATCGAACTTCTTTCCCCTCTAAATTGGGCTGTTCTAATCCAAAAGCGGTATTAACCAGGGGATTACCTTGCAGTTCTCCCACGGCTGTAACTCCCACGAGAATCACAAAAATCACAAACACCATCCAAAAAAGTAGCCAAGCTTGTTTGATGTTATTGGCAAATATACCGTAGGTGTAAATCAAGGCTGCTGGTATAGAAATCATGGCGAGCATTTCTATCAAGTTAGAAGCGCCATTGGGATTTTCAAAGGGATGTGCTGAGTTTACGCCAAAAAAGCCGCCGCCGTTCTCGCCTAAAAGTTTGATCATTTCAAAGGATGCCACCGGGCCTCTGGCCAGATATTGCGTCCCGCCTTCTAAGGTTTGCACATCCATAGTTCCAGCTAATGTTTGTGGTACACCTGTTATAAGTAAGGCGATCGCGCCAATAATCGAAATCGGTAGCAATATTCGCGTAATTCCACGGACGAGATCGACGTAAAAATTTCCCAGTCTTCTACCCGTTAACCCGCGAATAAAGGCAATTCCCACAGCTAAACCGGTGGCTGCGGAGGTGAACATCAAAAAGCCTAAAGCCGCTACTTGGCTAAAATAGCTTAAGGTTGTCTCACCTACATAGTGTTGTTGGTCAGTATTCGTTACAAATGAAATCGTTGTATGCAGCAATACATCCCATATGGGCGCACCGAAACCGTTTAGATTCCAGGGTAAAAGTCTCTGAAAATAGATCAGAAAATACACTGAAATGCCCATAATCAAGTTAAAACACAGTATGGCCCGGATATACTGCCAACCCGTCATATCATCTTTTCTCCGAACACCCGCAAATACGAACATACTCCGCTCTATGGGGTTCATTAAAAAATCAAGCAGTGTTTTTTCTCCCAAAAAGACACGAGCTATGTATTTTCCGAATAATGGAGTGATTGCTATGACAATACATAGCGTTAAGCCAATTTGCAAAAAACCTTGTCCCATATATTTCGCGCTAAATTAAATTTAAGTAGTAGCAAGCCAATTCTTAGAAAGAATAGATTAACTGTAGGAGTATTTGATTTCAAGGAATTTTCCTAAACAGTACTGAGTACAAAAAGCAATAATCGTACTCAGCATCAAATCAGTTCCGAGTAGTAAGATTTATAAGTACTAATTTTTACTCATAACTTTTTACTCAATACTGGCTGAACGTACAACTACGGCTAACATAACTCCTGAATATTTTCAGTTCTGACTATTTTCCAGATACTTATTAAAGTTTTCGTTAAGAATATTTAATTTTGACTCTTAATTTATCTATCTCACTACTTAGGACTATTTGTTTATACAATACATTTTGCAAGTTTGCTACTTTCAAAGAATATAAATATCATAAAGTATTTTATTAACGGGTTAGGGTTTGGGAAGATAGTGGTAGAAACGCCGCTTCTTGTGGGCAACTACCCAGTTTCCATTCTCCAGTCTTCTTGATTGCATTTGGAGAATCGTAATTTTTGGGTTAATTCTTAAGTTGGCATTTGCAGATATAGATTACAGATAACTCATAATTGGTGAATTAAATAGTTATACAGATTGGAGAATTACAATTTTTTAGTAAATCATAAATGACGATGTTAAGTCGATTATGGACTATGAAAGAAGCGATAAATGAGCGGGGAAAGACCTATGGACTAATAGCGATCGCCTTTGCGATCGTGATAATACTGGAATATTTGACACCCCCTGAGTACGTATTTGGCTACCTCTACACAGGGACGATTTTGTTAGCAGATTCTCGATTGAATCGGAGAGCAGTTTTGGGGATCACTCTTGCAGCTACAGGATTAACATTATTGAATTTGTTTATCCCAGGAGGAGAAATGATTAATTCTCCAACGTTGGCAAATAGGTTGATTGCAGTGTTGGCGTTGATGGTAACGGGTTGGTTAAGCGATCGCAACCACCGCAATGAAGAAGCGATCGCTTATACCCAAGCACAATTACGCTCCCAAGAACAACTAGCGATCATGCGTGAAGATTTTGTTTCTACCCTAACGCATGATTTGAAAACACCTTTATTAGGAGCAATTGAAACGCTGAAATATTTTCAAAATGAGCAATTCGGTGAAATCACGCCTATGCAAGCAAAAGTTTTACAAACAATGGCTCGTAGTCATCAGAGTACATTGCAATTAGTCCAAACGCTTTTAGATGTGTACCGCAATGATGCCGAAGGGCTGAAACTACAGATATCACCAGTTAACTTGGTGACAATAGCGGAAGAAATCGTTGCTACCTTAACAGAACTAGCGAAAACACGCCAGGTTTATATTTCTCTGCATTATGGCGAATCAGATTTTCGCAGCTTTCTCTGGGTAAATGGCGATTCTTTGCAACTTGGGCGAGTCTTCAGCAATCTCCTGAGTAATGGCATTAACCATACCCCTCGTGGCGGTAAAGTGGAAGTAGTATTTGAAGGTTATTCTAGCGATCAAGTGGTAAAAATACTCGATACTGGTTCCGGGATTACCGAAAAAGAGTTACCTCACTTATTTGAGAGATTTTATCAAGGAAATAGCGATCGCCACGTCACCGGATCTGGGCTAGGACTTTATTTGACCAGGCAAATTATTACTGCTCATGGGGGTACAATTTGGGCAGAGAATCGCTCACCACGCGGCGCACTGTTTGCTTTCCGACTCCCGGCTTGTCCGCCACCGGGGAGATGAGAAATCAATTCAAAATTCATGCATTAAAGAACTTCTGCCCCCTGCCTCCTGACCAATGACCAATGACCAATGACAAATGACAAATGACAAAAATCTTACTAGTTGAAGATGATGAATTGTTTCGCCTTGGTTTGCGGATGCGGTTGCAACAAGAAACCAGTTTGGAGATTGTCGCAGAAGCGGAAGATGGGGAACAAGCTGTAGAATTAGCCAATCACTATCCTCTGGATTTGGTCTTGCTGGATATAGGTTTACCAGGAATTGGCGGGATTGAGGCTTGTCGCCAAATCAAGCAGAAGCATCCAAATTTACCAATTCTCGTTTTAACGTCTCGTTCTGAAAAACCCCTGATTTCGCGGTTAATTGCTGCTGGGGCGCAAGGTTACTGCCTTAAAGGTATTCCGGCTGAGTCTTTGATATTAGCAGTGCGATCGGTTGCTGCGGGCGCTTCTTGGTGGGATCAAACGGCAACAACTGAAATTAGAGCCGCTTTTAAGGGCAATTCGATAGCGGTGCAGTCTGCAAAAACTGAGGAATCTTTAGAAAATCCTTTAACGAAGCGGGAGCAAGAAATTTTGGCACTGGTAGCAGCTGGCAAAAGCAATCAAGAAATTGCTGAAATTCTCTACATTGCCCCTGGTACAGTGCGGGTTCATGTCCATGCTATTTTACAAAAACTAGAAGTACGCGATCGCACTCAAGCCGCAGTCTTGGCTATTCAAAAAGGATTGGTAGCACCAGAATTGTTGATTAATTAGATTTATTGGGCATTTGTCATTTGTCATTTGTCATTGGGCATTGGGCATTGGGCATTGGTATTAATTAATCTCCCCTACCTCCCCTGCTCCCCCTGCTCTGCTTCCCTGCTCCCCTGCTCCCCTGCTCCCCTGCTCCCTAATCCCTTTTCCGATTTTGAAAATTGCGATGAGATATTAGGCTGCTCTATGGGAATTTCGATTGCAAACTCTGCTCCTTTACCCACAGATGAGTTACAGCTTATATTTCCTCGGTGTTTTTGGACGATAATCTGATAGCTAATAGATAATCCTAGTCCACTACCTTGGCCCACAGGTTTTGTGGTAAAAAATGGGTCAAATAAACGCGATCGCAACGACTCTTCAATACCAAGACCATTATCAGCGATCGCAATTTTGACTGCATTCAAGTCTGTCACCTCTGTATGAATCCAAATTTGGGGAGTAGAGAGTAGGGAGTAGGGAGGAGAAGATTGATTCCCTATTTCCTCTTCTGGAAATTGATTTTCTGCTCCCCACTTTCCGTTCTCTACTCCCTCCTCTATTGCATCAATAGCATTATTCAACAAATGCATAAATACTTGATTTAGTTCACTTGCATAACAAGTGACTAGGGGCAAGTTACCATAATCTTTTACTACAACAATTGCCGGACGATTGGCTGTTTCCCTGAGCCGATGTTGTAACATCACTAAAGTATTTTCGATGTCTTCATGGATATTGACTCGTTTCATCTCTGCTTCATCATGCCGAGAAAAATGTTGTAGCGCCAGTACAATTTCCTGAATGCGATCAGAGCCTCTATACATTGCACCTATCAGATTTTGCAGATCCTTAATCATAAAATTCAAGTCTAAATCTTTGGCTATCTGCTGAATTTTTGGTGTGGGTTTGGGATATTCTTGCTGATAGACCTCAATCATCTTCACTAGGTCTTCCACATATTGACCAGCATATTGGAGATTTCCATAAATAAAACTGATCGGGTTATTAATCTCATGAGCCAGTCCAGCTACTAACTGTCCCAGCGCTACCATCTTTTCGTTTTGAATTTGTTGAACTTGAGAGGCTTTCAAGTTGTCAATAGCCTGTTGGAGTAAAAAGTTTTTTTCTTGCAGTTTAACTTGGAGCAAGCGTAAATTAATCTGATTTTCAATTCGCAACACCACTTCTGCACCATGAAAAGGTTTGGCAATATAATCTACACCACCAACATCAAATGCCTTTACCTTATCGACAACATCATCCAGAGCGCTAATAAAAATTACCGGGACTTCACTAGTTTTATGGTCAGCTTTTAATTGTTGACAAACTTGGTAGCCATCCATACCTGGCATATTGATATCCAGCAAAATCACATCGGGCAAAACCATTTGACATGCAGTCAGTGCCATTTTACCGTTTAAGGCTTTGCGAACTTCAAAACCTTGTGCAGTCAACATTGCTGATAAAAGCCGCAGATTATCTGGGGTATCATCGACCACCAAAATATTTCTTTTCTGATGGTTAGTTTGATTAAAATGCATTATTGATCAAAGTTACGCGTATAATTATTAAGGATAGTAAACCCTTCTTTGAAATCACCCTAAAATTTGTTGACTGATTTTACCGAAATACTTATATTTATAGTTTAACTCTCACGTGGCTGGAGAGTTTTGCAGATTATCGAAGCTATTAGCCACTTATCACCTTTGGCAACATGATGAATTGTTGTCATGATTGTAATAAATAGCACTCACAGATGATCTAGCCAAGGATCGAAAATGAAATTTTTTCCAGGTGCTACTTGATAGCTACCATTGAGGTGCTGAAGCGAGCAACTCAACAGCCAGCCGTTGTTCTACGGGTTTAGAAAACAAATATCCTTGAGCAAAATTACAGTTTAAACTTCTCAATTGGGCTAACTGTTCTTGTGTTTCGACACCTTCAGCGATCGCACTCATCCCCATTGAGTTCGCAATGCCAATCATTGCTGGTACTAACCCCATATTCTCTTTGTTATCCTGCATCCGCTTGACGAAAGATTTATCAATTTTAAGTGCATTTAAAGGAAAGCTGTGCAGGTAACTTAAAGAGGAATATCCTGTACCAAAGTCATCCATAATTAACTTAATTTTTCGCTGCTTTAGTTGTTCCAGAATGATTTTGATCGCATCAGTATTTTCCATAATTACACTTTCGGTAATTTCTAATTCTAAATATGCGGGATTTATTTGATTTTCATAAATTATTCGGTCAATTTGTTCTAGAAAATTCGGCTGCAAAAATAATCTTGCACTCAAATTGACACTCATAGTTAGAGGTTCTGGTGTGACTGGATTATGTTGCCAGATGCTTAATTGATGACAAGCTGACTGTAATACCCAAGTATTGATAGCATTAATTAAACCCGTTTCTTCGGCCACAGGAATAAATTCTATAGGAGAAACCAAACCACGGATCGGATGTTGCCAGCGCACTAAGGCTTCAAATCCAGAAATTCTGCCTGTAACCAGGGAAATAATTGGCTGATAGTAAACGAGGAATTCTCGCCTTTCCACAGCTCTTCGCAGGTCATTTTCTAACTCTAAAAGCTGAATAGCTTCCTGATGCATTGCTGGATTAAAAACGTGATACTTGGCCCTTCCTTGAGCCTTAGCCCGATACATTGCTGTATCAGCATCTCGCAGCAAATACTCTGGGCGATCGTAATCTTTATTGCCCCAACTAATGCCAATACTGGCATTCATAAATACTTCATATCTTGACAGTTGAAAAGCAAGTGATAACTGCTGCAAAATCCTTTCTGCCACTTGGATTGCTATATTGACATCTGTGATATTTTCTAGGAGAATTCCAAATTCGTCTCCGCCTAATCGTGCTAAAGTATCAACAGGTATGATACATGCTTGTAAGCGGTGAGCAATGGCTATCAGCAATTCATCTCCTACCGGATGACCAAGAGAATCATTAACAACTTTGAAGCGATCGCAGTCCAAAAAAAGTACTGCAAACTGATAATTAGATTCTTGTTTGGCCCGATTTAGAGCATTTTCTAGTCGCCGAATAAACAAAACTCGGTTTGATAATCCAGTCAGGGAATCATGCAGTGCTATATCTAGCAGTTGACTTTGCAATTTCTGGCGGGAATCAATTTCTTGTTGAAGTTTTTGGAGAGTTTTTTCTAGCTCTCCAGTCCGCTGTTTTACTCGATCTTCTAGTTCAACATTTAATTTCAATATTTCTAATCGCGCCGATCTCAATGCCAGTTGATTTTGCACGCGCACTAAAACTTCTTGAAACTCAAAAGGTTTGGTGATATAGTCTACACCACCCACTTTAAAGGCTTTAACTTTGTCAAAAACATCATCTAAAGCGCTAATAAAAATTACTGGAATATCGGCTGTTAAATCCCAAGCTTTAAAGGTCTGGCAAATTTCATACCCATCTACTTCTGGCATCATGATATCAAGTAGAATCAAATCAGGTAATAATGTTTGAGTTGCTGTCAGTGCCATTTGCCAGTTCAAAGCTTTACGAACGTTATACCCTTCCCTTGTCAATATGGAGGATAAAACCCGGAGGTTATCCGCCATATCATCAACGATCAAAATATCTTTTTTATTAGGGTCTAAATGCTCGTAATTCATTCTAAGTTTGTTGTAGTCAATTCCATGATTTTCTCAAACTGGTAGTTATTTGCTAAATCCCTGAGAACTTGGAAAACTTGAGCATTATCTGATGGAATTTGTTTGAGTAGCTCTAAAATCAGTTCATCGCTACAGCTGGCTGCGGCATAGTGAATCTGTTGGAGCCACTCAGGTGACATTTGTGATAATTGACCCAGGAGTTCGGCAACACTTACAAAAATCTGTGTACCTCGATCGGCAACTACTGTGTTTGTGGTTTCTACTTGATTGGTATATTTTAAACCTAGATGTTTGCTCAGTTTTTCCAATAATACTTCCTGTTTGAATGGCTTGCGAATAAAATCATCACAGCCAATGGACAAAATTTTCTGGCGTTCTTCCTCAAAGGCGCTAGCAGTTAGGGCAATAATGATTGTATTGGTATTGGAGCGATCTGGCATTGTTCTAGAGAAGTCGTCAGGAGGAGCCAAGGCTGTTGGCATCCGCTTACGCCAAGTGGAGGTACCAGAAGCATCATTTTCGATCGCACCAGTTGTTTCGGGTGTAGAAGACTCTTTGCATACAACTTTCAGAACCTCACCCTCGCCAGAATCGGTTAACTCCTCTGCAAGGTACTGGCTCCCCGATGATACCAGTTGTTTCAATTTTGGAAACCTCCGCGACGTATTGGCTGTTCCATGCCCGATTTCTCTAGCTTTAATAATTCTTGTGGCTTCGTAACCGTCCATAACCGGCATTCGCATATCCATAAAAATCAGGTGTGGTTGCCAAGATTCCCAATTAGCGATCGCTTCACTACCATCTGTAGCTTCATTAACTTCAAAGCCAAGAGATGTGAGAATTTTAACTAGCAATATACGACTTTCTTTGGAATCGTCAACTACTAAAATGCGGTATACTTTTTCACTAGGTGCTAAAGCTCTAATTTGTGATTTAATTTGGTTGATCGGAATTTCTCTAGGGCAAGTTAGAGCAATCCGAACATCAAAGGCAAATGTACTACCGACACCAGGCATAGTGCTGACAGTAATATCTCCTCCCATCAGTTGCACGTATTTACGGCTAATCGCTAAACCCAGTCCCGTCCCTTGTTGGAATTTTCTGCCGATTTCAGTTTGCTCAAAAGCCTCAAACAGCAAGTCAAGTTCTTGTGGGGCAATACCACAGCCAGTATCTTGTACCTCGAAGATGAGGGATTGGGGATTAGGAATTGGGGATTGGGCTGAAGAAGCAGACGGGTAGGAAGCATGAGGTAAGGGTGAAAACGAAAAATTCAATTTTTCCTCGCTCTCTCTAGTCCCCAGTCCCCAGTCCCCAGCCCCCAGTCCCCAATCCCCAGCCCCTAGTCTCACCCGTAGCGTCACACTCCCTTTCTCGGTAAATTTAATCGCATTTCCCAAGAGGTTGAGCAATACTTGACACAATTTATTTTCGTCAGTTTCTATGTATTTAGGAATATCTGGCGCATATTCAAACAGTAATTCTAAATTTTTAGATGCAGCACGCAAGTGCAACATCTCTTCTAAATTCTTCAACAAATGAATTAAGTCAAAGCTGCTGGAATTGAAAGTGATTTTGCCAGCTTCGATTTTAGACATTTCGAGAATGTCGTTAATCAATTTGAGTAGATGTTCGCCAGCACGATTAATTATTGCCAAGTTTTCTTGATGTTCGCTAGATAGCGAATAATCTCGACTCATGACTTGGGTAAAACCAAGAATGGCATTGAGTGGGGTACGCAGTTCGTGGCTCATGTTAGCCAGGAATTCGCTTTTGGCGAGGTTGGCGGCAGCACTTCGCGCTGCTTCCCGAACGGCTGCTTGTTGTTCCTGTGCAGCGATTTTTTGTGATTGAATCAGTTCTTCTTGAGTGGTTTGCAGTTGCTGAATAACTTGCTGAAACTCTTGGGTTCGTTTTTTTACTTGAGCCTCTAAGGTGCGATTATATTCCGCTAATAACTTTTCTGTTTGTTTGCGTTGGGTGATATCAAAAAATGTGGCGATCGCAAAAGCCACATTCCCTGATTCATCATAAATTGGCTTTCCTAAAACCTCAATGCGAGTAATCTTCCCACAATAGCGAATTTCCATATCATCAACCCTGATGCTTTCCCCAAGCAATGCTCTCAAAATCGGCAAGCGATCGCTGGGGTAAAGTCGATCTGTCCCGGCAAGGTAAGCTTGATATATCTCTGATAATTCTTCGACTTGAACTTCTGCGATCGCTCCTTGGCCGAGAATTTGCTGCCCAATCTGATTTGTATAATAAGGTTTACCCTCAGCATTGATGATAAATACACCGACCGGTATAGCTTCTAAAAATTGAGTTAGCTGACTCTGATTATGAGATAGCGCCTCATTTAAAACTTGCATCTGGGTATTCTTTGCTTCTAAAGCACTAAAGGATGCTTGGAGTTGCTTTGCCATAGTTTCAAATGATTTAGCTAGTTCTCCCAGTTCATCGGAACGCTGAATATTTGGTGTTTCCTCCCATTCACCTTCAGCAATTTTCTTTGCCGATCTGTTTAATTGTGAAATCGGTTTAATTATCCAACGAGCAGTCAAAACCCCAATTCTTGTAGTCACTAAAAAAGCAACTATGCACAGCAAAATAGTGATGCGGGTGTTGGCATTAATTTGCTCCATAAATTCCCCTTCGGGAATCACCGCCACGATTAGCCAATCTAAACCCAGTTCGTCCCTCCAGCTTTTTACCTGTACAAAATAACGCATTCCATCAGCAGTAAAACTTAGCTGTTGCTTCCCCACAACCAACTTCAGACTACCAAAGCGTTCGATCAAAGACTGTGTTGTGAGTTTAATTAAAGAATTTTGACTATTTAATGCTGATAGACGTTTTCCTTTACCATTAACGATCGTATATGGTGGCTCGCTAGTAGAAGAAGCCACTATATACCCAGAACGCTCTAAAATAAAAGTTTTACCCGACTCTTTGATTTTTAAATTAGCTAAAAACTTGCTAATTTGTGATAAGAGCAAATCAACACTAATCACCCCAACAAATTTGCGATTTTTATCGTAAACAGGATAGCTGGAAGATATGGATAAAACTTCTGGTTTATCTTCCCATTGATAAATTTGACTCCAAACTCGTTTGCCGATCTTGACTGGATCTGTATACCAAGCTTCTAAGCGAGGATCGTAATTTTTGACTTGCTGTAAATGGTGGCGATTTCCTTGCTTGTCTGTAGGATAAACATAAAGTTTGCCTGTACCACGCTTGGCGCTAACTTCATTAATTAACAGCTGGCCATTATCTAGACGCTCAACACCAATAAACTCACCTTTGGGATTGGCAAAGCTGTTGTAGCCAACATTGAAAACCTGCATTTGTTTCCAAAAGTAATTGCCGGTGGTTTGAAAGTCCGAAAGGTTGAGCAAACCTAGCTCAATCGCATCTAAGTTGATTTGATTGATTTGCTTTGGAGTTGTTAAATAGCGATCGAGATGCTGTTCAATGCGATCGCAGATTTCATTTTCTAATTGATTAGCAAGCTCACTTACCGCTTTTTGCCCGTTTTGATACGAAAGATAGCCCACAAGTCCCACCGCACCACAAATTTGCAAGATAAAGGGCACAATCAGAACATATCTCAGGGGCATCTTGGCATAAACTTTGCCAACTAAGCGATTAAATGATTTGACGGGCTGAAGTTTAGATAACATTGTAGTTTTATTCTTCCCCAGCATCTACTAGGTGCATTTTGCCGTGCTAGCTACATTCTATATAAGTATAATTACGGCAGACATCGCTCTTTATGAAAATTTTATATTTTTAGTATAAAATAGTACGAAATACTTATAATTGTTTGACTGGCTGACTTCCTCCAACGCCTAATTTTCAAACTTTGCACAGGAGTAGTCCACTATAGAAATTGTCTATATGGATACGCCATCGCACTTGAATTTGCTCAATTTTATCTGGCAATATTTCCACAAATTTTCTCAGATGAACTGAAATTTAACCAATAAGCTCCAGTATGCCATTCTAAAATTCAGGTCGCCATTAGCACCAATCCTAAATTTAATTTTTAATTGCTGATGTGTTGATTTTCTGGTCTGGAAACCTCTGGACTTGTACAAGAACTTATATTTAACTACAGCAATTTTAGAATTGTTATGCAAATACACAGCAGAAACAAAAAAAAATCCAAGAAAATTTACTTTGTATTTTTTATTTTGACGAAATGTTAACTTTGTTGTACATTTATGTCAACTCGATCGCCAATTTGTAAAATTTTTTCGGCTGATGATGAGGGTAGTTGAGTATTAATACTCAATCGATAAAAGTGATTAAAAGGCGATGAAGCAACCCAATTTGGCAAAGTTGCTTGTCGCTGGGTTGTAAAGATTTTTTGAAAGTTTGGGTAAGTTTCTCCTAGATAAGAATTGCGCGTTGGAACTATACAACGCTGACATGGGTTAACGCCAAAAAAGTCTACATCTCCCACTCGAAAAGAGACTAAATCACCTTGTTCGCTAAATAGCCGATCTTCCCAAAATGCTGGTACACCACCAATCTCGATGTTGGCACGCATCCGACGGCGCATTTCATCTACACTTAAACCAGGAAACCAAGAAGCTACCTCTGCCAATGTGGCCGTACTAA
Organism: Nostoc sp. ChiSLP03a; assembly: GCF_034531215.2. Taxonomy (NCBI): domain Bacteria; kingdom Bacillati; phylum Cyanobacteriota; class Cyanophyceae; order Nostocales; family Nostocaceae; genus Nostoc; species Nostoc sp. ChiSLP03a. Next base: position 45,846 of record NZ_JAVRBQ020000103.1, on the reverse strand, counting down.
TTACCGTTGGGCCAAGTGAGTGTGTATCGTCAGGAAAACCCATCAAAGAGTTTTGTCTCAATGTGACAGCAAACTCAAAATAATCACTCAAAGTTGCTTCTAATCCTTGCCGTTCCTCATCCAGATGAAAAATTTGTTGTAAGTTGCGATCGGGGATTTGCAAGGAGATAGTTCTATTTAAGAGTGCAAATTGTGCCCTTATTAAATGGATTTTAGCATGACGCTTGCCATTGACAAATCTACCTTGTTCGTCAAAAATGGCAAACTCGCGGTCATACTGTAGTGCGCCACTGGCAAGAACTCTAGCGTTCTCAACTTCAACACCATCCAGTGATTTAACTGGATACAGTAAAATCTTAGCTAGGTAAGGCGTCATGTCGCTTTGCTCCGAATTCAAAATTCAAAATTCAAAATTCAAAATTCAAACATTTTAGACACTTATAAATAAATTTAGTTGGTCTGTATCATGAGTCGTTTTCGGTCAACGTCCTTCTTGGTCATAGCAATATTTGGATTTGAGATTTGGCGAAAAGTCGCAGTATCTCGCAAAGAGCGAACTGAATTTTTCAAGACAGATTTTGGATTTTAGATTGGTGATGTAGTAGTCCCCAATCTAAAATCTAAAATTCTTTTGTTAATGAGCTATTTGAGCAATATTGTTTGTTAATTTATGGATATACTGGCGATTTATCGATTCCGCCAACATGATTTAAAGGCCAGAAGCGAACTACAGCACGTCCAATGATATTCTGGCGAGGGACAACACCCCAGCAGCGGCTGTCATAACTACTGTTACGATTATCACCCAGTACTAAATATGAATCGGCTGGTATAGTCTGGGGTTTGGCCAAAAAAGGTGGCTGTGGCCCTGATTGGCAAACATCAATAACTGTAGTCTGCCCAGAACTGAGGTAATTAGATTCTGGAAGAGGTTTGTCGTTGATATAGACTTTGCCATCTTTAAGTTGTATTTTCTCTCCAGGTAAGCCAATTATACGTTTAATAAAAGCATCTTGATATTGTTCTTTTTGTAGCTCTTTCGTAGGTGAAAATACTACTATATCTCCCCGCTGTGGGTCAGCAAATTTATACTTCAACTTATCGACAATAATTTTGTCTGCTTCCCACTGGTTTGGCGTACCATGCAGAGTTGGTTCCATTGAGCCAGAAGGAATCCAGCGTGCTTCAGCAACAAAGGTACGAATTCCCAGAGCTAGAACGATGCTCAATACAATTGTTCTACCTAGCTCTGCGATCCAGGAATTATCGGGTTGTTGACTAGAGTTGTTATCAGACACTTGATTATGCATGAAATTACTTAACTTAACGAAAGACGTAGGTAATTAACTCGCCTAGTGAGACTTTATCTGTTAATCTTAACGGGAAAATTTTAATTTCCTAATTATGTTTGCATCTTGACTACCAATTTGAGATTGTGGATTGGGAAGGAGGTAGGAGGTAGGAGGCAGGGGGCAGGGGGCAGGAGGTTTGAATTTAGATAAGGCTTCTATATGAGATATGTGAGACGCTTTCGCGTTCAAACCGATCTAATTGCAGTCCACCAAATCGGAGATTTTGTGGCGGAATTAAACTCCTGCTGCCTCTATTGTTAAAAATAAACTTTTTTTTAAGGTGCGGCAAAAATTGGTTACTCCGATCGCGAATAAGTTTAACCTAAAAGCATGGTTCTCTGTAATACATAGCTCGCTGTCTAAACTTGGTTATCCCTATGTCATCGCCAAAAATGTTGCTGATTCGCCGCGCTCGCATAATCTTACCCGATGGTGAACTGATGGTTGGAGATGTGTTGACGCGCGATCGCCAAATAGTCGAAGTTGCGCCAGAAATCTCTCAAACACCACTAGCCACTGAAATTGACGCAGAAGGCTTAACTTTGTTGCCAGGAGTTATCGATCCGCAGGTGCATTTTCGGGAACCTGGATTAGAACACAAGGAAGATTTATTCACCGCCAGTTGTGCCTGTGCTAAAGGGGGAGTCACTTCTTTTTTAGAAATGCCCAATACGCGTCCCCTAACTACAACACAACAGGCTTTAGACGACAAGCTAGAACGGGCCTCACACAAATCCTTAGTTAATTATGGCTTTTTTATTGGGGCAACAGCAGAGAATTTACCAGATTTGCTTTTAGCAAAGCCAACACCGGGAATTAAGATTTTCATGGGGTCGATGCATGGTCAGTTGTTGGTTGATGGCGAAACAGCATTGGAGGCGATATTTGCCAAAGGCGATCGCTTAATTGCCGTTCATGCCGAAGACCAAGCTAGAATCAACCAACGCCGCCAAGAATTCGCCAATATTCACGATCCAGCCGTTCACTCGCAAATTCAAGATAATCAAGCGGCGTTGCTGGCAACCCAACTAGCATTAAAACTTTCTCAAAAATATCAACGTCGGTTGCATATTCTCCATATGTCAACAGCCGAAGAAGCAGATTTGCTGCGTCAGGAGAAACCGAGTTGGGTGACAGCAGAGGTGACACCACAGCATTTGTTATTAAATACTAGTGCCTATAAAACAATTGGCACATTAGCACAGATGAATCCACCTTTGCGATCGCCCCACGATAACGAAGTTCTCTGGCAAGCTTTGCGCGATGGTGTGATTGATTTCATTGCGACAGATCACGCGCCACATACCTTAGAAGAAAAAGCTCAAGAATATCCCAATACTCCTTCAGGAATGCCTGGGGTGGAAACTTCCCTGGCTTTGATGTTAACTGCGGCGATGGAGGGCAAGTGTACCGTTGCTCAAGTTGTAAACTGGATGTCTAAAGCTGTAGCTGTGGCTTATGGTATTCCGAATAAGGGAGCGATCGCCCCTGGTTATGATGCTGATTTGGTGCTTGTAGATTTAAATACATACCGTCCAGTCCAGCGCGAAGAACTTTTAACCAAATGCCATTGGAGTCCTTTTGAAGGCTGGAACCTCACCGGTTGGGCTAAAACCACCATTGTCGGCGGTGAAATAGTTTATGACAAAGGCCAGGTAAATACGCAAGTGCGGGGTCAAGCTTTAACTTTCTTGTAGCAAATATTTATTTAACTTTACTGAAACCTTGAATTTACAGCAACTACATAAGATATATTCCTTCCCAACCTTCATGCCAGATTGTGCAGGTGGGGTATTTCCATAACTCACAACGTAGAATTTTGCTGTATTTCTAAGTGTTTCAAGTTAAACGATCGCAAAGACGCGATAAATCGTCGTCTCTACGAAAGATTGACTATTGTAGAGACGGCGATTCATCGCGTCTCTTGCCTTAACCGAACAGTATTGCGCAAGGCGGAGCCTCTACGACGGCATTCCCAGTCTTCGACTGGGAACGAGATAATATTTAAAAGCTGGTTTTGAGGCTGGCTTTCACGTTAAGTTGACACCAATACTACGCATACCCGTTTTACAGATAAGCAAGCTATAGGTAGTGTCTCGTAGAGAAGGGAATTCGTTAAAAAAAAACTTAGGTATTCTTCCAGTCGGATAAATCGGATAAGTCGGATAAGAGTAAACAAGCTAATGGAATTGTATTGTGGTTCATCTCACGATCCTTGTCCACAAAAAAATAATCAAAGAGAATTACTATGGCCTTCAAAATTTTGGCTTTAGACGGTGGCGGTATTCGTGGAGTTGTTGCAGCACGAATACTTCAACAAGTAGAACAAGAAATTAGAACTCAAGGAAAAGGAGAGTTTTTACACGAATATTTTGACATGGTTGCTGGTACTTCTACTGGTTCGATATTAGCAGGAGGGATTGCTATCGGAAAAGAGAGTGATGAACTCATTAAAATGTATAAAAATAGAGGCAAAGATATATTCCCAGTGGAGATAAAAGAGCGCTACAAAAACTTTCCGTCTATCATCAAATCAATTATTGATGTATTTTCCCCATCTAAATATTCTCATGATGGAATTACTAGCGTACTCAAAGATGCCTATAAATCCACAAGAATCAAGGATATCGAAAAACCCATTCTTTTGATTCTTGCTTACGATACGCTATATCGCAACACCACCTTTTTTACAAATTTTCATCCCGATTTAGGAGACAGATGGTACGATGACTGTTATTTATGGGAAATATGTACCGCTTCTGCCTCAGCACCTACTTTTTTTCCACCATATAAATTAGAACCTGTAGATAAACAAAAATTTGGTGACTGGGAATTCCCTCACATTGATGGAGGAGTTTCTGCTAATAACCCTGCTCTGGCAGCTTTGAGTTTAGCGATGAGGATTAGCCAGTCTTCAGTATCTCCAGAAATCAAGCAACAATATAAACTACATAATCTGCGATTAGAAGATATTTCTATCCTTTCTATTGGCACAGGTCAAACTGGTCAACCATATCAATATAAGCAAATAAGTAAATGGAGAGGTTTAGACTGGATCAAAAATCTTACTAACATCTTCATGGAACCTACATCTGAGATTGATAGTACGATTTGCCGACAAATTATGGGTGGATATGAGTCTAAACGTTACTTACGTCTTCAGTTTGACTTAAATGAGACATTTAAACCCAAACCAAAAGAGACTTATAAAGATCCTCGCATTGTCTTACCTCCAGAAGAGCGGAAAAATAAATTTACAGGGGAAAAAGTCACTGAAGAAATAGATAATACTAATTCCGTGATTCTTCAGCAGTTAATAGATACTACTTCTGCATTCATTGAGGAAGGTCTTACGTACTATACCAGAGACGATTCCGGTTCTCCGATAAAAAAGGCGATCGCGTCTTTTATTAAAGATAACTAGCGAACTGTGTCATTATTTACAACTGTCTACAATTGGATGGGTATTCAAACCCCAACCAATTGATTTTTACATACCGTTCAAGGCTTTTTTGGCTCGTTGCATCAGCTTAGATAGTCAAGGAGCGATGCCTACGGCGGTAAACTACGCACGTCAGATATAACAATAACTGCCTTCTTTGATAAATTCTCGAAATTGTATTTAATTTACTAATTAAAATTTGCTTTTCTGATAAAGTTTAGTCAAGTCAAGCTTTACCTCTTCTTTGTACTACTCCTATCACATCGTAATAATACCTAAGTTTTTTAATTAATAATTAACAGGAGAAGATATAAAAAATCTTTTAGTAACAAAATATAATGTGTAATCAAATACATTTTTCTCAGCCCTGTTTTGTGTTGTTGCCACAGTATTTACCGAATGTTTTCCATGAGAACTGAGGCAGAGAAAATAATATGTTTTTAGACATTTTAGCTAGCCTACAACGGTTATTTGTTGGTTATATTCCAGCCGCTGTCTTGGGTAGTTTTATCGGATATTTCATTGGCATAAATAGCATGGTTTATCAGCTATTTCGGCTGATATTTCAGATACCTCATAGTATCCCTCCTATCGCTTTGCTACCTATTGCTCTCATCGCGTTTCAAGAGAGCGACTCGGCTGCTATTGTAGTAGTTTTTGTGGGAACTCTTTGGACAATGATTATTAACACAGCAATAGGGATGCGGCATTTCAAGAGACAGAATAATAACTTTCGAGTAGCTATTTTTCACATATTTCATGCCTTGAAAGTTAGCATTTGGGTAGCCTGGTTTATCGTTATTGCCACAGAAATGTTAACAGGCCCAAGAGGACTTGGCTTTACCCTCTGGGATGCTTATAAAGCTGGCAATGCTGATTACATAATCCAGGAAATATTATACATCGGCATCATTGGCTTTTTGCTGGATCAGTTACTAGATTTCGCAGCCTATATTCTCTCGCAAATGGTTTCAGATGGAAAAAAATCTTCTTAAACTTTATTGAACAGAATTCAGGAGTCAGGAGTCAGGAGTTAGAATGGGCTACGCCCCGCTACGCTAACAGAATGAATTATGTACGACTAGCAGGTAGCGCAGCGTAAATCCTTCTCTTTTCCCAAAGGGAGACGCTACGCGCAGCTTCTTGTAGAAAGCGTCTTGATTCTGAATTCTGAATTCTGAATTCTTCTTTATCTAGGCTTACGGATTGCACCCTGCCAGCTAATAGTTTGCTTGGCAGAACGTATTCCTAAAGAACGAGTTGCTACGACTTCAATATCAACTTTGACACCAGGGCGTAAAGCTTCGTCAGGAATTTTGAGCTTGCCCAAAGCTAGAGTAAAACGGTTGTAGTCACGAGTCACAAGTTCTGTGGGAATATCCCCTTCAAATTCAGTTTTGTAGCTAGAAAAACCGTGCGAACTATCCTGGGCGCGGAATTTCACGCGAAACTGAGTATTAATAGCATCAGACTTGGCTGCCAAATCAACTATTTTTAAGTTGAGATTTTGTCCGACATCAGCAAACTCTGCCACAGCTAACCGAGTGACATCTTTTTTGGGAATTGCATGGTTAACGGTAAATGTTGTTAAGTTAGCCTCACTTTTGCTGTTACCTTCAACCCATAATTCCTCAGAAAAAGTAATTTTTACTTGTTTGTTATCAGTTAAATTTAGTGTTACGAGTTGATTGCCAAAGCTGGTAATAGGTTGTCTTTCTTGCCAAACTATTTGAAAAGTCTCTTCTAGACGTTGTTCAAACTCAAGGTAATCATCGGCGATCGCAGAACCAGGTGCAAGTAGAGAAGCTGCCCCTATGCGTTGATTCCACTTATTCTTCGAGAGTTGAAACTGTTTGTTTATCAGTTCTGACATTGCTAGCTGCACAGTTGGAGTATCAGATGCCAAAGGTTCCTTGCTATTGACAATACTCAAAGTTCCTAAGCGCCCTTGGCTACCATCGCTACCATCGCTGCCATCTCGCCCATCGCTACCATCGCTACATCGATAAACCTTTTCAGTACACTTATAATCAGGGCTACCAGGAGTTCCTTGGCAGGTTTTTACTTCCCATCTTCGTCTGTGACAGTTACAGCCTTCCGTACCCCTACCACCTCTACCGCCGCGTCCACCTTCTCCACCAGTTGCCCGAACAGAAATATTCCGTAAGTCTGCTAAATTGCTGTAATACACTGTCAAAGAACCACCATTTCCCCCATCTCCTCCTTTGCCACCATTACCGCCACTACCACCATCTGGTGCGTTTATATCATGGCTAACGCGATTGCCGCGTTGGGAACCACAGTCAGGTTGATAACCATCTTCACCGTCTTCACCGTCTTCACCATCTTTACCCGACAAGTCAAGATTTACAGGTGAACCATTGACAAAAATATTTTGGTTTTCACCACTGTTACCATCTCTACCCGATCGCCCATCGGTTCCTGCGCGTCCATCTCTGCCATAATTTCTAGCTATTTTATAGTATTCATCAGAGGCAACGGCTGGACATAAAACTGAACCAGAGGCAGGCAAAAAGCTAGTAAATAAGCAGAATGTCAGCAGTAGTGGCAGTTTACTCCTAAAACCATTGTGCATCTATTTACACCTAAAACTTTAGTTGAATTATCTACTGCTGACGCTGACTTTCAACAATTTGCTCCCTCTTGTCCAGTGATATCGTGTCCGGTTAAAGACTTATTATTAAGACCGCTCCAGGGGCAGAAGGGCAGAGGGGCAGAGGGGAAGGGTTTTTAGGCTTTCTGTATAGATTTGGAAATTGAGTGTTGCATAAAATACCCTATCCTGGCGAGGTTTTAGCTTTTCTTCGTGCCATTCGATCGATTACTTTTTTCAATCAAAATTGATCGCTACAGTCACCTACAAGTGATTTTACCAATGCCCGAACTAGTGGGCTATCTCCTTCATTTGTGAGGTTAACTTGCAAGTGCGATCTAAAATAATCACCAACTTGAACTTTCTTACAAGTGATTAGAATGAGCAACCTTTCGTTTTGCTGTTTCAACCAGCACAGAAATTACCAGCGAACTGAAGCCAATTATTTTGAGCAAGGCATTGACTGCATGTGCATACTCCGATTGGTTACGATATCGCGTCCAGTCTGACGGGACGGGATTAGTCAGCCACGTTGCAAATTCCGCGTTCATGGGGGCTACAAATATTACCCAACTGACAAGAGCCAGCACCAAAAAAATCGCTCCTCCTAACGTCCAATAAAATGTTGAGCCGCGTTTGGAAAGGAGGAACGCCAACACAATTGCTGCTAGAACTGAGCCAATTTCAAATGCGGCACCAACTGAGCCAAAATACCGATAAACATTTTCAAAAACGGTTACTTTTACCCAGAGTTGTTGGTCAAATTGCATTCTTCGCGGTAGTTCTAGCAAATGGGCCATAGACAAGCCTAGACTAAAGGAAGCCAGCATCATTGTGATAAATCGCCACAATTGTATAAGTGTCATTTGGCTTTGCCTCACAGCAATTGCTACCATATTTCACCATATAATATGCAGATGAAACTCCATACACCTATCAAGTGGCATAACTGCCTCCTAATTTTCTCTTCTTGAAGGGCATTTTATTGCTTGACCATCTCAAAGCGATCGCTCATAAGAGTAACTAGCAACTTGGGTTAAACTTGTGCATCCTAAAGCAAGGTAGTGAGTGTCTAAGTGTGACACACTTATGAAAAAGGATTAGCTTCTGTTATCACTTCTGGCAGTGGAATAAACTCTGTTTCATCTGGCACGCTAGCAAAGCGATAGTCGCGCCAATCAGCTTTAGCTTGCTCTATTCGCTCTGGTCGGCTAGAGACAAAATTCCACCATTTGTAGCGTGTACCTAACGGCTCACCGCCAATAATAATACATCGAGCAGCAACTGTAGCAGAAACTTCAACCCGATCGCTTGGCTCTAGAATAGCGAGACGATATTGCTCGATCGGTTCACCATTAATCCTCAATCCCTCTGTGACACTGTATACTGCCCTTTGTGAATAATCTGTAGGGATAATGAAGTGGGTGTTAGCAGACAACACTGCATCTAAATAGAGAATAAGTGAGAGAACTTTTACAGGTGAGGTATAGCCAAATGCTTGCCCAGCAATAAGTTTGATCGTAACGCCATTCTCTTCCCAGGTGGGAAGGATTTCAGCCGGATAGTGAATGAACGTTGGCTCGGTTTCTTCGTGTTCAACAGGTAAGGCAACCCAGGTTTGAATGCCATGAATAGTAGTTTCTTGCTGACGGTCAAAGTCAGGCGAACGTTCTGAATGGACAATCCCCTTTCCTGCTGTCATCCAGTTGACTGCACCTGGTTGGATTTCCTGCACAGTACCCAAACTATCGCGATGCATCAAAGCACCATCAAATAAATAAGTTACCGTTGCCAGATTAATATGAGGATGTGGTCGGACATCAATGCCTTGATTGGGGGGCATAACGGACGGGCCAAGATGATCGAAAAAGATAAACGGCCCAACCATTTGGCGATTAGGATATGGCAAACTGCGGCGGGCAGAAAAACCACCCAGATTTTTAACTTCGGGTTCAATCAGTTGAAGAATTGCCATAAATCATCGCAGGTGATTAGTAAATACTGTAATTATTATAAGTATATTTACTTGCAAATCAGCTAATCTTGATGAGTTATCTGTTTGTTTTGTAGACTTGATGCCAGTGCGATCGCTCACCTTTAACTTTATTAAACTTCTGATCGGATTTCAGTTTCCTACTGTTAAGGAAATTAATTGTAAGCAATTAGCTCAATTACTATTAGATTCTGCAAAGCCCCATCCATTATTACTAGATACACGAAGTCAGACTGAGTATGCAGTTAGTCATATCGAAACAGCACTACGCATAGATCCTTTCACAGATGACTTAACAGCAGTTGCAACAGTTTCCCAAGATAGACCAATTGTTGTGTACTGTGCTGTTGGCTACCGAAGCGCAAAATTAGCCCAAAAACTGGATGAAGCTGGGATTAAGTGCATTTATAACTTGAGTGGTGGAATTTTTCAGTGGGCAAACGAAGGCAGGCCGATTTTTCAAAATGGTCATCTGACAAAGGTTGTACATCCTTACAATGCAATCTGGGGAAAACTGCTAAAAGCTATTTATCATGCTCAGGAGTGTTGACCGCACCAATTTTAGATTTTAGATTGCCGATAGCGGAGCGTAAAGCCTTCTCTTCGAGAGGCTTCTCTTTCAGAGACGCTAACGCGAACGCCAACGGCATGGCTTCGCTTAGAGCGAGTCCGCGAGCGTCTTTTAGATTTTTTTGGTTCATGCCCCGTCCCGCTTCAATTTTAGATTTTGGTATTTGCGATTTTGGATTAAAACTCAATCCAAAATCCAAAATCTAAAATTCCTTGCTCCTTGTGGTCGGGGTCAATCCAAAATCCAAAATCTAAAATCCAAAATTCGTTGACCTTTGGATTAAGAGCTTGTCAACATTAAGCAAGTAGAATAAAAGCAACGATAAAACTACTACTCTGCCAACTCAAAAATGCCAGGTGGAGGTTGGGGAAAGGGAAAGGGATTAAAAACATGAGTCCCTTTTCCCCTTGCCCTTTACCCCGCTTGCGTCACGAAAGCGAACTACTATTTATACTGCATGTCTCAAGTTTCGATTGTCATTCCTACTTTAAATGAAGCAGTTAGCTTAGAGCGGACATTGCGCCAATTGACTTTACTTAATCCGCCTGCTTTTGAAGTGATAGTAGTAGATGGTGGCAGCGATGATGAGACAGTGGCAGTTGCAAAGCAATACTTTGGGTCATTCAATCAATCGCTAGGCGTACAAGTTCTTTCATCTGAACAGCGTGGGCGTTCTATTCAGATGAATTATGGAGCATCGGCTGCAACTAGAGATATTCTTTGCTTTCTTCATGCAGATACTTGGGTGCCGGATGACCTAATCACTGTAATCGAGCAAACTCTAGCAGAGTCAACCATTGCCTGTGGGGGGTTCATTTCTCTAATGAGTGGATCTCAAACGACTCGCTGGGGCATCTCTCTACATAATTATTTAAAAACCTACTATGCACCACTGCTATTTAAGCCTCACCTGTTTTTTCGAGGATTGCGCCTGTTGTTCGGAGATCAGGTAATGTTTTGTCGTCGCACTGACTTTTGGGATTGCAATGGATTTGATGAGGCATTACCGATTATGGAAGATGGAGATTTATGCTTGAGATTGGTTAAAAAAGGACGTATTTATCTAGTGAACCGCGTTGTTCACTCTTCAGATCGCCGTGTAGCAAAATGGGGTAGCTGGAAAGCAAACGCAATCTACCTTTATATCGGTTTTTTGTGGGGAATTGGCGTTGATGCAAATTATCTCAAGCAATTTTATCAAGATATTCGCTGATTCAGGCTCCAGTCATAGTAGAGATAGGAAATCGGCGTTGAGGCATTTATTGGCAGGTCTGTTTCTAGGTAGGAGCGGATATATTCTGGAATGGAGGGTTTGACCTTAAGAAAATCTTGACGATACCATTTAAAGATTTTGCTACAGTAGAGCGTTTTACTATCTAAGTCATAACGGACTTTTTCAGGATTGTTAATGAAGCGACGGGTATCTTCATCTAACTGCTGAGTAACTTGTTGAGGAAAATAAGCTCCAGCCCGCAGTAACGGGCAACCAACCGAAGCGCAGACAATTGTAAAATGAATTCGTGGCTCCTGTAAGTTATTCCGTAGAATTTGGTTCTCTATTTGGGCTAAACTGTAATGTTCGTCAAATATATAATAAGCACGACGTTGGAAGAACCACAAAAAAGCCAGCCAGTTGGGAATGCCTAAGATGCGCGGACGAATTGACTCAAGCGGGTATCTTTCTAAAATTGTCGAAATGGTGAACGCATTGTAAAGGTTGATCCACAATGCCAATTGCTCAGAAGTGTTGCTATTAGTTGTAAAAGCCAGATTTTTTTGACTCGACAACCAATTTGCGATCGCTTGAGGTTGCTCAGTTTTCCAAGCAATATAGTTTACACGACCTTGGCGATCGACATACTGATGCAACAAACTATCCCAAGGTTCAAAATCAATCATTATTGCGATGTTTATATGTTATCCGTTGTTTTTACTTATACCTATACCAATTGAATTCTCAAAATAGAATCAAATAGCCCTAATTTAAAGCTAAAGGAATTTTTTGGTTTCGCGATCGCAACGTAGAGTTGATTTGTACAAGTATTTATTTAACGAATTATAACAATACTATCTTTGGCAACTTGAAATCAGCGATACACTGAGGAAAATTCCTTGAGGAAGCGTTGATGGCACGGTCAAACGGGGTTACAAGTGAAACGTCTGTAGAGGAATTGCCTACAGCTTCAGACAAAAATAAGATCGCAATTGAAAATCCACCTGAGCCAGTGGAGGATGCCCAAGATATTGACGACATATTGAACTCACTAAAAACCTTACTGAGTTCTCTAGAAAAGCTCCAAAAAGTCCGGCAGGAAGTAGGCGATATCAAACCTTTAATTGGGCGGATGCTTGATGGCGAATTAGTTGCTGGTGAAGAATTGGAGCAACTCAAGACAGGTGTGAGCAGTCTTTCTCGGCTTGTTCGTGCTTATAATGACCATCAAGTAGCGTTGGCTAAAGCACAACCTGCTAGAGACTTGCTAGATCGAGTTCTGAAAGAACGTAAAGCTAATTGAATTGAGACTGGAGATTGGGGAAGAAATTCTTTGGATATTTGGTTGGAGTCCCAATCTCCAATTTAACAAGCGATGTCTGGCGACAAGCCGCTTTGCGTCTACGCACTTTTTTAAGAGAATGCGATCGCCTCTACATTGCCTTGCTGCCCGTCTAGACATCGCACTCCTACCCAAAAGCGTAGACACACAGCAGCTTGTCGTCAGATATCGCTGTAAACTGAAGGTATAACTCAAACTTGCGGCTATCCCCATGAAGTCTTTACAAGACTACACCACTGTTATCCGTCCCGATAACAATGGTACATTTGTCGCATATATACCAGCGATTTCCGGTTGTCATGCTTGGGGACAAACGCCAGATGAAGCTCGTGCTGAACTTGTCTATGTTTTTGAAATGATTCAGGAGGAATACAAAGAACAAAGACGTTCTTTACCCGAAGACGTTGAATTGGTAATTGCAAATGCCAGCTAAAGCCAGTGTTTTTTCTTAGCAACAGCCAAGCCTAGAACACTTAATAAAGTAAAGACACTTCCACCTGCTTCGCCTATATTAACGATAAAGTTTTCTCCTGATTCTGTTTTTATATTTATTTCTTGATTCTGCCTTTTGAAGGATGCTCCTAAACGTAATAGACTTTCTTTATTTATATCTACAGTTTCAATAGTCTCATAATGCAGATTATTAAATTCCTGATAATTTGTCCAAATTAATCTTTCATTAGTAATTAAGCACCAATGATTCAAATTTACAAAGCTTAAAATACATGGTTTTCCATCTGATGCTAAAGCTACTCCTTCTAATACATAAGCTTTCGTTTCCTCTGAAAAGCTGTTGAAAGACATAATAACTTTACTATTGATTTTATGTCGGCGAAAAATAGAAGCTATTATGTCAGGGCTTATTTTTTTTTGGTATCGCATCTCGCATAAAGTCGCTGCGTGTCTAAATCTGTGGTTTCATTTGAAGGATATCAAATTTTGCAAGATATCTACTTACGATCATGAATGTTGCACCCGCCATTGTAGTACTAGGTCAAAATAGCGTGACAGTAGCACGTAAAATAATCAGCGTCTTGCCAGGAGCAACGTTATACGGTCTAGAGGGTCGCACATCAGAAGTTGATGTTAACTTTACAAATTTTGGCGAGACGTTGCGCGAGTTATTTGTGCAAGGAAGACCACTGATTGGCATTTGTGCCACCGGCATTTTAATTAGGACGTTAGCTCCGGTAATCTCAGATAAACGACAGGAACCACCAGTGCTAGCTGTGGCTGAAGATGGTAGTGCTGTTGTCCCCCTGTTGGGCGGACTTGGTGGAGTCAACGATTTGGCACGTCGCATTGCTGAAGCGCTGGATGTCAAACCTGCAATTACGACCACAGGTGATTTACGTTTGGGCACAACGTTGTTATCTCCTCCCCCTGGATACCATTTAGCCAACCCAGATGATGCTAAGAAATTTATCTCAGATGTGTTAGCTGGGGCGCAAGTCAAGCTAGAAGGAATAGCGCCTTGGTTGAGCAATAGTAAACTGCCTATAGACCCAAAGGGAGATTTGACCATCCAAGTTACGGAACGCTTGGTGACTCCTACAGCCAACTGTCTTGTCTACCACCCAGCAACGATCGCGATCGCAATTAGTGGCATGATTGATGATGCAGTAGCTTTAGTACACCAGCTACTAGCTGATGCCAAACTAGAAAAAGCATCAGTCGCCGGGATATTTGCACCCATTACCGCCGCCGATACCGCAATCCACACCGTAGCTAGCGCTTTAAAAGTGCCTGTCCGCTTTTTTACCCCAAATCAGTTAGAAAGTCTACTTTCACAAGGTTATAGCCCCGCCCAAGCCGCAGCGATCGCCGCCACTGGGACATCCCCCTTATCTTCTCCTTCTGCTAACATTGCGATCGCTATTGCTCCCCAAGCCATCGACCCCAACACCATCGGTCAACCACGCGGAAAATTAGCGATTATTGGCACTGGCCCTGGTGGTTCGCAATGGATGTCTCCCGAAGTCAAGGAGATACTCAAGTCGGCAACTGACTTAGTGGGTTATAAAACGTATTTAGATTTAGTTGGTTCTCTGGCTGATGGCAAAGAACGGCATGAGTCTGATAACCGCGAAGAAGAAGCACGGGCAAAAATGGCCCTTGATTTGGCTGCATCTGGGCGATATGTAGCTGTAGTTTCATCAGGCGATCCCGGTATCTATGCAATGGCAACAGCAGTTTTTGAGGTATGCGATCGCTATGCTAAACCGGAATGGGACAGTATTGATATTCATGTGGCCCCAGGCATTTCTGCAATGCAAGCCGCCGCCGCCGCCATTGGTGCGCCCCTTGGACATGATTTTTGTGCAATTTCTCTATCTGATATCTTAAAACCCTGGTCTGCGATCGCCCAACGAATTGCGGCTGCTGCTGAGGCCGATTTTGTCATTGCTTTCTACAATCCTGTTTCCAAAGAGCGTACTTGGCAACTGGCAGAAGCGAGAAATATTTTGCTGCGACATCGAACACCAGATACACCAGTAGTATTGGCCCGGAATCTCGGTCGTCCAGGACAAACGGTAAAAGCGATCGCACTTGAGCAGTTAACGCCAGCAAGCGCTGATATGCGGACAATTATTCTCGTTGGTTCCACAAAAACCCGAACTATCAAGCGCCGCGATGGTAATATCTGGGTTTATACGCCGCGTCGCTATACCGAATATTAGGCACGATTGGCGCTGTCACCGAAGAGAGCAAAAAAGGCAAGATAAGCACTTTTTTAAAGGCACTCAAAGATGAAGAGATGGATTTTGCATTTTCTGTAATGCCGCGATGTCTAGCGAAAAGCCGCAAAGCGTTACGCTACCCTTTATGCTTTAGAAATAGGACAAATCAAGCGAGTTAAAATTCTTGACTGGCATGTACATCACGGGAACGAAACACAAGCAGCCGTGGAAAATATGCCCAACATTACTTTTTGTTCAATTCATCAATTAACAGGTTATTAACACACAGAAAAATCTGAAGAACATACATAAAAGTTCCCAAAAGCATACAACAACTAGTACATCATCAAAATTTTGACTTTTCACAAGAGCAGTCACAGTTGTGCTAGTATACAACTCGTGTATGCAGTTCATTCAAACTAAAATTTTAATAAGTCTCACTTATCTGTAATATAAATAAGTAAAAATCATTGATGATTACGCTATGAAAAAATAAATTATTATCAAAGAGAATACATTTCTCAAAATTCATAATTTATTCCGAATTCTGTACAACTAGTGGAGGAATAATCGGCTTTAAGAAACTCACAAAACAAGAAAATTTGGTGATGCAAGAATTCATTAGTGGGTTCTCTTGCAGAGACGCTAACGCGAATGCCAAGGAATCCTTAAGTGTCTTGATTTTGACTTCTGAATTTTTACTTCAACAAACTTTCTTGGGAATTTTAACATTGTAATCTCAGCACATAGCAATTAGTCAGGAGTTTAGTTCCATGAATCCTAAAGTCTCTGTAATTATCCCTGCCTACAATACTGAAATTTATATTAAGAAGGCAATAGAGTCAGTCTTAAATCAAACACTCACTGAGCTTGAAGTTATCGTTGTTGATGATGGGTCAACTGATAAAACTGTAGAAGTTGCAAAGAGTTTTACCGATGAACGTCTCAAAGTGATAGTTAATCCACAAAACCTTGGGGTTTCTGCTGCGCGTAATATTGCTTTCAAAGCAGCCCAAGGAGAATGGATTGCTGTCCTTGATTCAGATGACTGGTATGCTCATGAAAGATTAGAAAAGCTTGTGTTGCTGGCAGAACAAGCAAATGCAGATATGATTGCAGACGATATTTATTTTATCAAAGATGGTGCAACATCTCCTTGGAGTACATTGATTCAAGAAAGTGGAAAACATATAGATAAAATTCTCCAAATTGATATCGTTTATTTCGTAGAGACTGATGTCTATGGAAAAGCAGGGCTGCATCTTGGTTTAAGTAAGCCTATATTCAAACGAGAATTTTTGGTTAAACACAGCATTGAGTACGATGAAACCCTAAGCATAGCTGAAGACTTTTGGCTTGACATGAAATGCTTAATTAATGGCGCTCGCTTTTTTCTAGTGCCAGAAGCCTATTATTTCTACCGTTCACGCTCTTCTTCTCTTGTACGTGAAAGCCGATTAAAACGTCTAAATCAATCTTGCATGTCTACTTCTTCTTTCATGGAGCAAAAATTTGTGAGAAAAAATTCAGATTTAATGCGTGCTCTGTCTTATAATCTTGCAGTTTATAACAGAAATTTAGCTTACTATCAAGTTTTATTGCCTCTCAAAGAAAGAGATTGGTTATTAGCACTGAGAGAATTCACAAAAAATCCGAGCGTTTTTTCTGATTTTATTTCTAGATTTAACGATATTATCCAACGTCGATTTCAATACTATGTGATGGGTAATAAATTAGTTTTTGAAATGTCTTATAATCTCCAAATAAAAAGAAGAAAACCAACACATCCCAGTTTCTATCCTCCCAAAAATAATAAATAAGTAAAACCAAAAGATTATTACAAAAATATGAGGTAAGGGAGTAATCGGACAACCCCGTGACTGGAAAGATTATGAGGCTGTACGTCTTCACAACTTGGTTGCGATGCCTACGGCGGGCTGCGCCTATGCAGCCTCATTCCAAGAAAATAATTTTGTAGTCTAAGAGGATGTTTGAAAAGTTTTCTTCTCGTTAACAAAACGTTCTAGATCCCCCTAAATCCCCCTTAAAAAGGGGGACTTTGACTCCGGTTCCCCCCTTTTTAAGGGGGGCTAGGGGGGATCGGTTAGTGCCTAAAATCACAGCCAACTACTTTTCAAACAACCTCTAATTGGGTTAACAGCCAAATCATAGCTCCTATACTGACCTTGTAGATGGACATGATGGAATGAAAGAATATTATTGCGTGAATTTACTCCCTTTATTGAACGCCGCAAAATACTCGATCCAGTAATCATGTTCTATTTTCCAACCATAGGACTATTATGATACCTATTGCATAAGCAATAATATCTTTCCAATCAAATACACTTCCCAAAGCAACAGCCAGAATCTTGTATTTTTGTAACCCTAAATTATTTACAAAATTAAAATATTGCAGAATCTCGATTGCACAAGAAAAGGCAAAAACTGATAAAGCAACTATGGATGAATGTATATTCCAAAAAGCTTTGACAAAGCAATAAATTAATATAACTACTAAAACATCACCGATAAAAGGACGAATAAAACTATCATTTATAAAAACTGCAATACATACCTCTATCAAAAATAGTAAAAGTGTGAGGTAAAAATATTTTTTATTGAAGATAAACATAGCAATCAATAGCGCTCAAAAAATACCTACTTTGATTATCAACCTGTTTAATTTTTGATAGAGTCTGTTGAAAGCTCTATTATTACTAAGTAGGTTTCCAAATGACAATGGCAGATAAATTTCTTTGTATAACAAGAAACTTCTCTGTTTTGCCTTCCCTTTAACAATTTCTGCTTTAACACTTTTGTGTTTCGCCCAGCCTGTAGCAACTTCCGTCTTCCCTGTAAAAGCTTCTGTCCTCACGTTTCGGTGTTTCGCGCAGTCTGTAGCAACTTCTGGCTTCGCGTTTCCGTGTTTTGCGCAGCTTGTAGCAAAGATCGGGGTAAGGGATAAAGGTAAATTCAAACCTTTTCCCTTTCCCCTTTAACCGAAAAGTATTGTCTTTACATCTGAATTTTGGGCTATTCCTGATACACATTTACTTGCACTGTAAGATTTAATCGGATAATCTGAGCAATCGAGATTGTTTTTCAAGAAAACCAATGAACAAATTCATACTGAGTTTGCTTTCTTCTCCAGTGCTGATTAGCTCTCTTCTCTCTATGGGAGTAATGCTGAATCACGCACAAGCTATGGAGCCAGAACCAGGAGTCAAAAGCACAGATCGTCTATCTTGTATACGCAATAAACATAAAGTAGGTTTAGTATGTGCCAGGGCTTCTGTATTGGCTCAAATTCCTAACTATCAGCGTGAAATAGAGTTTTCTAAAGAAGATGCTCCCATGCTGGAGTTCAATGATGAAGAAAGCAATGTGGCAATCGACTTATTTGGTTGTGATTGTCCTGCTTGTATAAATTCTTTGCGTCAGATGCGCGGGGCGACACCCTTGGTATATTAACGTGAGTTCGACGAGTGCTATTTTGACCTCTCCTCCAGCCCCTCTCCTGGTAGGAGCTACGGTGTACACACAAGTGTTGGTGCAGTGTATCTATCCCGCCTCGGAATAAATTCCAAGTCTCATAACCAAAGGCTTATTTTAGAGGACTAAACTAAATTTCTTGTTTAGTCCTCTTTTAGAGGACTTTCGCTTATCAGCCCAGAACTTTAGTTCCGGGCGGGATATTTGCTCAGTGCGGGACTTTCACTTGAACAGAAATATTGGGTGGGTAGGATTTTTAGAGATGTGTGTACACCGTAGCCTGGTAGGAGAGGGGAGCAAAAACTTTTCTTTTCTCGTTACTCCCTAACCTCAATTGTTAGGTAACGATCCTAATTGAATAATTAGCTCGATTTTTCGACTCGCAAACCAAAGTATGTCAAAACAAGTTCGGTTGAGCCACTATTGACAACTTCGTGTACTTCTCCCGGTTCGATGGCTACGCAGTTTCCCGGAAGCAAAGGGTATTCTGTACCATCAATGTGAATTACTCCTGAACCAGCTTCTACAAAGAATACCTCGCACATATCTTGATGCGCGTGTGCTGGTGCAGTTTGTCCAGGGGCAAAACGTGCTTGAGAAAAGTTAGTTAGGTGAGGTAATTCGCCGAAGCGTAACATCACCTTTTTCTTGATTTCGGCATTGTGAGAAACCGATTCTTCAGGCAAGTCTTTCAGGGAAGTGGTAATCATTCGGGTCTTAAATCGTTAGATAATTCCACAATACCCCTAGACCCATCAATCCTGACTCGTTGACCATCTTGCAAGATCCATGTAGCACCGCGAACATCCATCACGGCGGGAATTCCATACTCACGAGCAACGATCGCACCGTGAGAAAGTCTTCCTCCAGCTTCGGCAATTAATCCTCCAGCCCTTAATAATAATGGGGCCCAGCCGGAATCTGTATAAGGCACTACCAGAATCGTATCTCGATCGACTTCTGGAATCTCTTGTAAATTTCGCAACACTTTCACCCTACCTTCGGCTTGCCCGTGACTGGCTCCAATACCTTGTAAAATTTGGTCAGAGTAAAGTTCAGAGGGAGCTAAGGGGTGAGGAGGTGTATTGCCGTAGACTAAAACAGGTATTTGAATAATCTCGCTATCTTGCAGAAATTGCGATCGCCTAAACTCCACTAACTCATCTAACTGCTCGATTAAGCTGGAATCTTCATCTCCAATTAAACGCCGCACTTCATCAAAGTTGAGAAAAAAGATATCGCCTGTTTGCCTAAGTAAGCCAGACTTTAACCAAATCTTCTCTAAAGCCACAAAACTCCAACGCAATTCAGCTAAAAGCCGGGAATAAACTTCAGTGACTCGTCCTTTGATATCTACGCGCCGTTGCACGAAAGAGCGTTTGCGCTTACTGGCAAAGATACTATTAATCGCATCTTTAGCACCTGCTTGTGGTTCGTTCCCCTGCATTAACTGCACAAACATCTGCTGAATCATTTGGGGATTTTCCCGCCAAGTGGGAACGGAGATATCGGTTCCTACTTCGCTTAAGTAGCCGTAATCTTGCAGCAATTCGTTAAATTCTTGGAGGATCTTCTCTCCTTCGGGGGTTTGCTTTAATTGCTCAAATACTTGCTGTGGCTCAAACTCAACCAATACCTGCTTGGCATCTGTAGCGATCGCACTGAGCGATCGCAATGCCGCTACCTCTGGGGTGACGCTATGATCGATTTGCCCATCTTTTACTCGAAAAATTGCCTGTCTTAGGGCAGCACTTAAAGGAGCTAAAATGCTGTAATACGTTCCATGACGCAGCAACTCCAGAATAAAATCAACTCTTGCCAACAACGCGGGTGGTTCCAAGCTATCTATATCCGACTGCGCCAACTGCGACAACCCAGGAATGAACCGTTTGTGATAATCTTCCTTGAAGTCCTTTTCTAAATTTAATTCCCGCTTCAGCAACTTCCCTAGTCCTGGCAAGTTTTCCCAAGTTGACTGCAAGGAAGGTTTACTTAATTTAGCTCCTCTGGTTAAAAATTCCAGACTTTCCGGTGGCAGTCCCATTCTGAGAAAAATATCTCCTAAGAGGGAAGCATTAAAGTAGGCTCTGGAATAATGCAGAGTTGCTGTTTTGTTGAAATCTAACCCCAAAGCGCGATCGCCCAAAACTAAAGTAAAAAATTCTCCCCAAACTCCACAAGTTAAGGGACGATTAATTGACCATGTTAAAGGGTGAATTACTCCGGGAATCACTTCGGCGGCGATTTTGCGCGTCCAGATGGGTAACAGAGTCGCGATCGGTCGAGATTGCAACACCCAAAGCGTTTGCCCATCATAACTCCACTCGATATCTTGAGGAGTGCCATGATAACGTTTTTCGAGTCGGTAAGCAAGGTAAGCAACTTGCTTAATTAATGATTGTGGGACTCGTCCTTGACCCTCTAATTGTACAGAATAAGAATTTTCTGTTTCAACGACAAAAGCGCGATATTGTTCTGGTGTGACTTTTCCCGAAACAACTTGCGTCGGACTGCCTGGAAGGGCTTCAATCACGATCGCATCGCCTTGCTGGGTAATGGGATCGCGACTGAAAGCAACGCCAGAATACACACTCTGGACTTGTTGCTGAATCAACACAGCCATTGCTGTATCATTTAAGCCGCGATCGCGCCGATATTGAACAGCAGATGGATGATTGTAGGAAGCTTGAACTTGAGCGATCGCTGACTGTAATGCCTCTTGGCTAGTAACATTTACAACTGTTTCATACTGTCCAGCAGCAGAAGCATATTCTGAGTCTTCTCCAATAGCGGAGGAACGCACCACCAAAGGAGATAATTCTGATGGCTGGAGAAATTCTGTTAATCCTTCTGGATTGTCGATGGGGGCTAGCACCCATCCCTTCGGCACTGGATAGCCCCAGCGCTTAATTTGAGATAATGTTGCTGCCTTTTCTCCGACAATGGCAGCATTCAACTCTTCATCTAGAGAAACCATTGTGCGTTCGCCGCGTAAAAACTCCAACATCGCAAGAGATTCAGTTTGTGCCTCTTGGGCTGGCAGTTCCATATCATCAGCAATTTTGGTGTAAATCCAGCCCATTAAACCAGCTAAGGCCACAGCAGCAAGTATTCTGGGAATATCGCTAAAGTGCAGAAGTGCCACAAACAAAGGAAAAAGTAGCAAAACCCCAAATTTGACTAACTTTCTTGATTGCAGAATTGTAAAACTAATACCTGCAAAGAAAGATACAAATATTGCTACCAGTGGATCGTGTACGACAAATCCCCAGACAACATTTGTCGTACCTGCTCCTCTGCCTATCCAGTATCTACCAATTACCAGAGCGATTAGGGCAAGCAATTCCCAAGACGATCCATCTGGGAAGAAAATGCGGGTGAGTAAGACTGCCGCAACTCCTTTCAAAGCTTCTGACAAGACTGCCAGAATTCCGACAATTTTACCCCCATGATAAAAGGCAGCTGATACACTAATGTTTCCTGTACCAACTTGTGATAACTGCTTCCGCGTCAGGGCGTAAGTTATCCATGCAATCAGGGGTAATCCGCCCAAAAGGGGGCAGATAATTAAAATAGCGAAAACACCCCAAGGTTCAAACATTCTGGAATTTGGATTTTAGATTTAAATTTTCCATCTAAAACCTCAAATCTAAAGTTTTGCTGAAATTTTTGATGGTTATAAAAGGGGCTTTTATCAAAGAGAATTCAGGAGTCAGGAGTCAGGAGTCAGAACGATGGCTAGAGGATGAACACGGGGTTTAAAAACAATCCAAATTATAGATTTATAAGTCTACAATCAGCTAGTAGTTTGAATCCCCCAAGGAAAAACATTCTGGATTCTGGATTCTGGATTCTGGATTCTTTTTTAATTACTAGTTGCTAAATGGACACTTGGCTAAGACGGAAACCGTTTAAGACAAGTGTCCTTCTAGACTAATAATGGTTTTAGTTTAGCGCATAGGCAGCTTGCAGCGCCCAGATTACGAGAGCAGCGATCGATCCCAGAAGCAACACGGTAGAGATAGTGACTACTTTTGGGGAATCTGCACCCTTAAATTTCATAATTCCGCGATTTAAGTCGGACACAGCTTCTAATCCTCTGTTGTTGGAGCATGAAATATTTGTCCGTCTTGATTGTAGTCGTTCTATTTGCGGATGACGTTAAATTCACTTTAAAAATTTAGAAGTGGGGGGACTGGGGACTGGGGGCTTGGGGACTGGGGACTGGGGACTGGGGACTGGGTACTGGGGACTGGGTACTAGGAGAATAACCAATGCCCAATGCCCAATGCCCAATGCCCAATGCCCAATGCCCAATGCCCAATGCCCAATGCCCAATGCCCAATCCCCCAGTATCATTGAAAAGCAACTCAGTATAAGAGGGTGTGAGTAGGTGAAAATAGCACTGAGCGTAATTTTGGCGGTGGTTGTGGGATTGTTTCTGGTAATTGAGATTGGACTGCGATCGCTGTTTGGTTTTGGTAATCCTTTGATTTATATTGGCGATGAGCAAATTGGTTATTTGTTGGCTCCTAACCAACGGACTCGTCGTTTTGGTAATCGGATTGAAATTAATGAATATTCTATGCGAGGTAGTCCGATCAAAAAGCTACCTGCACCTTCTGGGCTGCGAATTCTTCTCTTAGGTGATTCTATTGCTAATGGTGGCTGGTGGACAGATCAAACTAATACAATATCTAGTTTGATGATGCGTTCTTTAGCATCATCTACTAATAGTAATTATCGTGAAGCAGAAGTGTTAAATGCTTCAGCAAATTCTTGGGGGCCAAGGAATGAGTTAGCTTATTTGGAGAAGTTTGGCAATTTTAACGCGCAAGCAGTGGTGTTATTAATTAATACCGATGATTTGTTTGCTACTCCTCCTACTTCATTACCAGTAGGACGCGATCGCAATTATCCCGCTCGCAAACCTCCTCTGGCATTAGTGGAAGTGTGGCAGCGTTATATCGTCAAGCAAAAGCCAATTCCAGAACTGCAAGCCGTGCAAAATGAATCAGGCGATCGCGTGGGAATTAATCTGGAGGCGATCGCTAAAATTCAAGCCTTGACTCGCCAATCCCACAGTAAATTTCTGCTGGTGATGACTCCTTTACTACGAGAAATTGGTGAACCAGGCCCCCGCGATTACGAAATTAAAGCACGTCAGCGCTTGAGCGATTTTACCAAAGCACAGCAAATTAACTATATAGACTTTTTACCGAATTTTAATTCAACTACCAACCCCCAAGGTTTGTTTCACGACCACATTCACCTCAACTTGCAAGGAAATAAATTTGTCAGTGAAGTTATGGAGCGATCGCTTTTAGAAATATTGGGAGATTCCTCACTTCGTCACTAAATATTGATGTTTTAAGTAAGTTGGCACAATAAAATCAACTACGCGAACACAGTACCACAAGATTGGAGATTGGTTTGTGATTGTGACAACAGACCGAGGACTTTACGCAGACTGGCTGTACAAACAAATTCAATCTCTGGGTTGGCATCTGTTTATGCGGATTAATCAAATTGGGCAGTTCAAACAACAAGCAATTGAGTCTTGGCAGCCTTTAAATACTCTAGTCCCACAAGTCGGTCACTCATTCCAAGGCTTATCCTTGGCAAAGCAAAACCTTAAGTGCTGGAATTTTGCTTATTTTCAGGAAACTTACACTTCACCTCAATTTCAAAATTACTCTCCGCCGAACCTTCAGTTACAAAGGGAATACCAGTTTTTCCGCCTATCTTCAAGCCAAACTTCAAAGTCACCTCTTCGACTTCAGCAGCACCTAAATTTTTAAAAGCGCCAATGGCATATTTGGTATAAGCTCGAATTTGATGGTGAACTTCCTCAATCTTGACAAATGCCTCTTCTCGAAAGCCGTAGGATTCTTTCTCCTCATCAACCTCCGGTGTGACAACTTCTGGTATATTTGGCGTTTCCTTTGACTCGAACAAAATTGTATAGATTTCCCCGTCTTCTTCAAAGACTAAACGTTCT
Organism: Nostoc sp. ChiSLP03a; assembly: GCF_034531215.2. NCBI lineage: Bacteria > Bacillati > Cyanobacteriota > Cyanophyceae > Nostocales > Nostocaceae > Nostoc > Nostoc sp. ChiSLP03a. The sequence goes on along the minus strand of NZ_JAVRBQ020000103.1, from coordinate 21,142 downwards.
ATGTTCGACATCAAGCCCTCAGATTTTAGGTGTATTTAAGTTATCTTATTCTGTAACAGACAACTCAAATATGTATAGATGGCTCGTTACGCGCTTGTAGTTGGCATTACAGATTATACAAATCAGCTTTCCAACCTCACAAAACCAGCTACAGATGCAGAAGCAGTCGCGCAGGTACTAAAGGCGCACGGTGATTTTGAGGATATCGCTGTTCTCAAAGGGAAAGTTAGTACAAATAAGTTGGCTGAAGCTTTCAAAACACTTTTGCAACAACAAGCAATTAAAAACGAAGCGCTAATTTACTTTACAGGGCATGGCATCACCGTCTCTGACAGCTTAGGAACACAACAAGCATATCTAGCAACCTCTGACTTGACAATTGTCACTCAAGGCAAGCAAATTATTGAACAAACAGGCGGGATTAGTCTTTTAAGTCTCAACAATCTAATTAGAGACTCCGACTTGAGTAGTTTAGTAGTGCTGTTAGATTGCTGTCATGGCGGTGAATTTTTAGAACGCAATCTCATCGAAAAAACTCTGACTGCCTTTATTTCACAGCGCGATTACTACTTTATTGCTGCTTGTAGAGGTTTTCAACAAGCTTATGCCAAAAAAAGCGCACAACACAGTATTTTTACAACAGCTTTGCTCGCTGGATTGTCAGTAGAGAACACTAACGATCGCGGACAGGTGACAGGCGATCGCCTTTTCGATATACTTGCCACAGAACTCAAAAGCAGTGGACAAGAACCAATCCGCATGGGTTGGGGGCGTTCCATTACTCTAATTAACCACAACATTCAAACACAAGCTCAAACCTTTGAGGTAAAAGAAGAATGTCCTTACCAAGGTTTAAAAGCCTTTGAAGCGGAACAAAAACAGTTTTTCTTTGGGCGCAAGCAGGTTGTGAGGAAGATTCTGGGGAAATTGGCACAAAAGCCCTTTGTCCCGATTATTGGCGCTTCCGGGAGTGGTAAATCTTCTGTAGTTCAGGCGGGTTTAATTCCAGAATTAGATGATAGAGTCTGGCAAATTTTACCGCCAATCAAGCCAGGATTTCAGCTGTTGCAGGAATTGAGAGCAGTTTTGAAAGCATTTTTTCCAGGGGCGAGAAAAGAAAAATTGCTGTGGGAGTTGATTACTAATGAACCGAATCCTTTACCTGTAATTCTGGAGCATCTCACAGGTGCAGAAAAATTTTTATTGGTAGTAGACCAGTTTGAGGAACTATTTACTGTCTCTGTTGCTGAACAAAAGCAGAGATTTATAGAATTGCTGACTCAGGTAGGAGAGATGACCGATTCGCGGTTGTCAGTTGTGATTACCATGCGATCGGATTTTCTGGAATCATGTTCAGATTATCCGTCTTTAAATAAATTAATTGAAAATCAGCTTGTTTTGATGCCGCGGATCGCAGGAGTTGATTTAAAAGAGACAATAACCGAACCTGCTAAACTTCAAGGTCATAGTGTTGAAGAAAGACTAGTACTGAAAATTTTAGAAGATGTTGGTAAAGAACCGGGATACTTGCCGTTGATGGAGTTTGCTTTAACTAGACTCTGGGAAAAACGCGACCAACAAAAGCATCAACTCACCCTAGAACAGTATGAAAACTTCCAAGGATTGACAGGGGCGCTGAATTTTCATGCAGAAAATGTTTATCTTTACGAAGATTATCAGCAGGATTCCCCGACTCAAGAACGAAATGAACAGGAGAAGAACTGGATTGAGCAAATTTTCTTGCGATTATTGCGAACGGGAGAGGGAGAAAAGGATACTCGACAGCGCCAACCAAAAACTGAACTGTTAACCATTGCTGGTAATGACCAAGAACAGCAGCAAGCATTAAGTGAATTGCTAGATGAAGTATTAGTGAAAGGACGTTTGCTGGTAGCTGGGAAAGATGAACAAGGAAAAGCGTGGATTGATTTAGCCCATGAAGCTTTAATTGAGAGTTGGGAGAGGTTTTCCCAATGGCGACAACAAGACCGAGATTTGCGGCGGTTGAGTGATAGGTTAGCAGATGCATTACGCGAGTGGTTGAGAAAAGGAGAGAATGAAAAATACTTAATGCAGGGGGGATTGCTGGCAGAGGTGCGGCAAAATTGGGAAAAGCTAGAGTTTTTATCATCACCTCAAGCCAAAAATTTTTATCAACGCAGTGATGCTTATGAACAGCACCAGATTGCCACATTAGAAAAGGCACTCACTGAATCACGATTGCGAGAGAAAGCCACGAGGGTAGAAAATTTATTGCCTTTCCAACCCCTAGATAGTCTAGTGCTGGCAATTCAAACAATTGGTGAAAATCAGGAGAAATTACCTCAGCATATTCTTGCACCAGTTCAGAACAGTTTGATTCAGGTGATGAATAAAGTAATAGTCTCCACTCCCTTCCGTGATCATGAGGGTATTGTATTATGTGTCGCCATCAGCGCCGATGGGCAGACGATTGTCAGTGGTGGTGCTGACGGCACGGTGCTGTTATGGAACTTCCAAGGTTTTCCCTTAGCTAAAAGATTGCGTGGTCATCAGGGTGATGTCTGGTCTGTCGCCATCAACGGCGATGGGCAGACGATTGTCAGTGGCGGTGATGACGGCACAGTGCGGTTATGGAACTTCCAAGGTCTTCCCCTAGCTGAACCATTGCGTGGTCATCAGGGTGTTGTCAGGTCTGTTACCATCAGCGCCGATGGGCAGACGATTGTCAGTGGCGGTCGTGACGGCACGGTGCGGTTGTGGAACCGCCTAGGTCTTCCCTTAGCTGAACCATTGCGTGTGCATCAGGGTATTGTCTTATGTGTCGCCATCAGCGCCGATGGGCAAACGATTGTCAGTGGCGGTCGTGACGGCACAGTGCGGTTATGGAACTTCCAAGGTCTTCCCTTAGCTGAACCATTGCGTGGTCATCAGGATTATGTCAATTCTGTTGCCATCAGCGCCGATGGACGGACGATTGTCAGTGGCGGTGATGACGGCACAGTGCGGTTGTGGAACCGCCTAGGTCTTCCCTTAGCTGAACCATTGTATGGGCATAAGGGTAATGTTTATTCTATTGCCATCAGCGCCGATGTGCAGACAATTGTCAGTGGCGGTCGTGACGGCACAGTGCGGTTGTGGAACTGCCTAGGTCTTCCCTTAGCTGAACCATTGCGTGGGCATGAGGGTGATGTTTCTTCTATTGCCATCAGCGCCGATGGGCAGACGATTGTCAGTGGTGATCGTGTCGGCACAGTAAGGTTGTGGAACCTGCAAGGTCTTCCCTTAGCTAAACCATTGCGTGGTAGGGAGAATTATATCTCTTCTATCACCATCAGCGCCGATGGGCAGACGGTTGTCAGTAGTGATCGTGGCGGCACAGTGCGGTTGTGGAACCTGCAAGGTCTTCCCTTAGATGAACCATTGTATGGTCATAATGGTGTTGTCAACTCTGTCGCCATCAGCGCCGATGGGAAAACAATTGTCAGTGGAGATCGTGACGGCACGGTGCGATTGTGGAACCTGCAAGGTCTTCCCTTAGGTAAACTATTGTGTGGTCATAATGGTGTTGTCAACTCTGTTGCCATCAGCGCCGACGGGCAGACGATTGTCAGTGGCGGTAATGACGGCACTGTGCGGTTGTGGAACCGCCTATGTCTTCCCTTAGATGAACCATTGTATGGTCATAATGGTGTTGTCAATTCTGTCGCCATCAGCGCCGATGGGCAGACAATTGTCAGTGGCAGTAAAGACGGCACTGTGCGGTTGTGGAACCGCCAAGGTCTTCTCTTAGCTGAACCATTCCGTGGTCATAAGGGTATTGTCTGGTCTGTCGCCATCAGCGGCGATGGGCAGACGATTGTCAGTGGCGGTGAAGACGGCACTGTGCGGTTGTGGCCGGGTGGCTGGCGTGCATGGTTGCAAGTCTGTTGCGACAGGTTGCGTTACCATCCCATCTTCACCAATCCGCAAACCGAGGAAGCAAAAGCCGCCTGCGAAGTCTGCCGTAAATATGTTTGGAGTAAAAGTGGGTAAAAACACGGCATTACCGTGTCTCTAAGAAGGTCTGTACTCGATTCAATTGCAAACGGCTATCAAAGCAGTAAGTGTCGGTTTGCGCTGGCAGGAACTTGCTGCTTACCTGCAACCACAAATACACGAACACGCGATCACCTTCCTGGATTTGCAATATATCTATGCATTGGTACGGGGGGTAAAGATGACTGGGCGGCAGAGATGTTAGAAAGTATGCAAACTCATGGAGAAAACGTCTTATATCATGTCCGGCTAATTAGTTATAATGCTTTTTTAGGCAGTATTCAGGATTTTTATTCATACTTGTTATTTCTAACGGTACAAGACAAAGAACTAAAAATAGTGCAATTTAAAAGTAGTGTAAATATGGTCAATTATGGACGCTGCCAAACGCCTTGCAACTCTAAATCGCATCCGCAAACTTAGCCGTCTGATGGATACATCAATACGTATCCCTTTAACAGGTTTTCGCATTGGCATAGACCCAATCATTGGTCTAGTTCCAGGTGCTGGTGATTTAATCAGTACAGCGTTTTCAGCTTACATCATATTTTTAGCGACTCAGTTTGGCATCCCGCGTGAAGACTTAGTCAAAATGATTTTTAATGTAGGTTTGGAAACAGTCGTTGGTACTGTGCCTTTAGTGGGTGATTTATTTGATGCTTTCTATAAATCCAACATTCGGAATTTGGCAATTTTAGAGCAACATTTGACAGTAGTTGAACCAGAACTAAAAAAAGTGTCTGATGAATTTTACTCTCAAAAATTCAGCCAAATTTAACTAGGAAAAGAGCGTAGTTTGCGATCGCAGGCATTGCCATTGCACATTTACTATGTATTTTCTAGTACATTATTAGCCAGTTGTAGAGAAGCGATGACCGAGCGCTGTGGCTTGTCTGCTGAGTTCTTCTACAGCGTTAGGTCAACAACTGGCGATTTGCGTCTGTTCTGTTGATATCTTATTTAAAGGGCAATTCAGAGATAAGTTATGCCAAATTGCCAAAACTTTTGAACGTGGTATCGTCACTTCAACTTTTTCTTGAAGTGGAAAGAATTGATGGGCGAACCTATCAGTTAAATTCAGCCTTAGTGTAATTAGACCTCTTGCATAAATAAAAAATAAAGAACCCCACCCCGCATTTGCTAACGCAAACGCTCCCCTCCCCGCTAGCGGGGAGGGGTTGGGGGTGGGGTGTTAGGGACTTTTGCAAGAGGTCTATTGAAAATATTGTAGAGTATAGAATTGTCCTAAGTTTTGCCCTACGCAACTCCCCCTATGACTACCGCACCCTTAAGCTGGGAAGAACTAGAAACCCTCACGGACTATCAAATAGATACCGTTAATGGTCTCACCAATGCTAGAGCCAGGTTGCGCTTGTTTGGTCAGCCGGAATCTGATGTGCGGGTAACGCTGTACCGCGATAACCACGCCTGGTGTCCTTACTGTCAAAAAGTTTGGTTATGGCTAGAGGAAAAACAGATTCCCTACCGCATCGAAAAAGTGACAATGTTCTGCTATGGGGAGAAAGAAAGTTGGTACAAACGTAAGGTACCATCAGGAATGCTCCCCGCGATCGAGCTAGATGGACGGATTATTAAGGAAAGCGATGACATTTTGATCGCTTTGGAAAAGGTATTTGCTCCATTGAACCAAGGGATGGAAGACCGCACGGTGCTGCCTCTACGTCAATTAGAACGACTTTTATTTAGAGCCTGGTGCGTTTGGCTGTGTTCTAGAACTGGTTCCTCTCAACAAGAACAACGCAACCGAGAACAATTTATCGGAGTGGTGGCTAGGGTAGAGTCGGCTCTGGGTAGCACTCCAAGCCCTTATTTTCTAGATAGCTTCGGCATCGTCGATGTCATTTTTACGCCATATCTCGAACGGATGAATGCCAGCCTTTACTATTACAAAGGCTACTCACTGCGCGAGGAAAACCCTCGTTTGAGCGCGTGGTTTGCCGCAATGGAAAGCCGACCGACCTACTGCGGTACCCAGAGCGACTTTCACACCCACGCACATGATTTGCCGCCCCAGATGGGGGGCTGTTGGGAAAACGGCGAAACCCAGACGTTTCTCAATAAAGCGCGGGTGGATAACGGCCCCTGGTTTGGGCTACCAGATGTTACTTATCCAGAACCCGAAAACTCCCGTATGGAAGCTCTTAAACGAACAATCGACCACCGGATTAATATTATCCGAGTCAACCCCTTAGATGATAAATTGTTCGATCGCGCGCTACGTTGTGCTTTAACACACATGATGACAGGGGAAGACTGCGTACCTCCATCGGGATCTGATGTTGCTCTGCGATATTTGCGCGATCGCATTAATGTACCACGAGACATGTCTATCTACGCAGCCAAGCGATTGAGAGAATCCCTAGAAAAAACCGCAGCCCTTGCGGGTGATGGGCAGCCAGCCCCCATTCCCACTAAGCATCGACGAGATCAAGACCCGTCTAACTTTGTCATCAAGTAGGATTTTAGATATTTATGTCTAACCGAGTGGCAGCAACCATGTAGCGAAAGATGTAGTCTAATAACTCAATATAATTACGAGCAGCTTCAAGAGAACAAGCCCAAACTGTCAAACCATGATCCCGAATTAGTAATGCGGATATTTGCGGTGGAGTGACGGCAAAGCGTTGTTCAATATCACCAGCAATCTGGGCAACTTGGAAATGATTAGCAAAAATTGGCATTATATAACAGGAATTTTCTTGCCAAACTCCCAAACCTTTGAGCATTTCTAGGGGTGGTAAAAGTAAACTATCACCTTCAACCAAACGAGAAACCAAATTGCTTTCAATAGAATGTATATGATAACAAGCAAGTGATTCTGGAAACAGGCGGTAAACTAATTGATGAATAGCTGTTTCAGCTGAAGGTATCATCTGGGTGGCTGATGCTTCTATTTTGCCATCTGGAGCAATCAGAACGAAATCGTTGAGTAATAACTCACCCTTAGATTTACCACTAGCTGTAATCCAAAAACTACCATCAGCTAATCGAGCCGAGAGGTTGCCGGCAGTTCCTATCATCCAACCTTGTTGGTAAAAATACCGAGCAGTGGCAATTAGTTGCAAACGAGGATCTGGTAATGTTGGGTTTAACTCCATGATTTTGCTAAATAATCCCGGATTTGGAAAAAATCATTCCAAGGAATATAGGGTTTTTGGTGTTCATCTAAATATTCTGCTAAGGGAGAGCGTGCAAAGACAACAGAAGCTTGCAATCCCATATTTAAGTCGGTAATGGAGTCACCAATCGCGATTTTTTCATCGGCTGGGTACCGATCCATAACTTGCACCTTAGCGATCAGTTCCGTATCTCCTTCGTATTCAGAATTTACTTTTAAATAAGCACTGCTAATATCGACATCTACAGCATAAATTTTTTCTATTCTATGCACTATCCTATCCAAAACAACCTCTAACATTCCCCGTAGTCCCCCAGAAATTACTATTAATGAAACTCCCTGAAACTCCAAAAAATCTAACAATTCTATAAACCCAGGACGTATCAATTGAGGTTTAGTAAATTCCAGAATTTCTGGATAACTTGCAGATGGAATTGATTGCAGAATTTCCTTGACTCCCTCTCGCAGTGTCAGCCTTTTTGCGTACATTTCAGGCAGTAGTTTTGCAGAAAGTACTGGTGCAAACTTTTTCAGAACCGCGACAAAGGTTTCATCAACTGTAATAGTGCCATCAAAGTCACAAAAAACAATCCGCTTCATACTAATTCGTAATTCGTAATTCGTAATGTTTGATAATTTGGAATTTAGCGAAGAAAGGTAGAAGACAGAAAAGATATTTTTGTCCTCTGTAGAACGGGTTTAAAGCCCCTAAATTTATTTATGGTAATTACTTTCTGCTTATCTGCCTTCTCAACTCAGCAGGGGTTGGCGAGTGCGAATTTCTCTGCCTGTATATTGGGGTATCCAACCTTCTGTGGTGATGAAATAGCGTACTGCTTTCACCCGCTTTGTTGGGGTGAGATAAAACCAATGTTCGGTTCCGGCTGGAATGTTGATATATTCTTCTGGTTGTACTGTCAGTTCTACTTGACTACCATCAGAACGTACAAAGCCAAAAATCGCTTCTCCATCAATGATGTAACGGACTTCATCATCTGCATGGGTATGAACTTGGTCAAACTTTGCCATTGACTCATCAAGGTTAGGAATCCCTTGATGAAGGACAACCAAATCACGAGATTTATAGCCGGCTGTCTGTTGTAGTTGCTCAAAGTAACTATCTATTGCTTTGAGTACTTGTTCTTTTTCATCTTCGTTGAGACTATCCTGTGCCAACAAATGTTGGAGTTGAGGGTTCTCTCCTACCGTCTGACGATTAATTTGAATATTCAAGGGTGCTAATTCTTGAGCAATGTGAATTAAATCGGTGTAGAGAGTTCCATTTTCTAGTTTGAGAACTGCCATTTTTGACCTCCAGTAAAATAGTTAGAATAAGCCTTTTGAGGCATAAGGGACTTCCAACTAAAAAAATATCCGATCGCTGTGTAAGTAGAGGAGAAGGCTTGCCGTGAGCGACTCGTGCCGAGCAAAACTGAGGTAAGCCAATGGGAGCAGGAAAAGAAATGGTATTAAGTAATTTCTATTGTGAGCGCGGTGAAACTTCTGCATTCAACCAATTGACAAAACCCTGATTAACTGCTGTCGGCGAAATTTCGGCGATAAAATTAGTGTAAGTAATATGCTCATGAATAAGTTTTTCGATTTCTAAAGCATAACCATCTTGAGTTTTGATAATTAAAACAACTTCTGGTTCTTCAGTAATTTCTCCTTGCCAACTATAAGCACAAGTAATCGGGAACCAATTGACACAAACTGCTAACTTACGTTCTAGTAATGCCCGACCAATTTGACGCGCTTCATCTGTATTATTTAAAGTTACATAGTAGATTTTCATAAAAGTTTCCGAAATTGAGAAAGCCGTTATTGGAGCGGGAATTAAGCGAGAAAATTTCCATTTAATTGAGATTGATGCTGATTATAGAATGTGTCCATAATTACCACAACAGCAAATTGTTACAGATATTAAATCTGGGTTAATTCCTTTTTATATTACTGCTACTGTGGGGACAACCTCATCTCATGCCATAGATCCATTAACAGAAATAAATGCGATCGCTTGAACGTAATAGCATCCCAGACCACTATTACCCCCTGTAACGATCGCCGTTTTACTAGCTTTAATTGGCATCATGTTCTTAGTTTCCCCTGCCTCCCTCCCCCTGCCCCCTTGCCTCTTATCAAGTACTTAGTCGCTCTATGGGCGATTTCCAGAAGGGTACTCATGCCCTAAAATGGGATGGGGTGTGTAAGGTTCTTCTAGGAATTTGCGCTCTCGATCGGAGAGTTCTAAATCCACCGCCTCGACAGCTTCTTTGAGATGTTCGATCTTGCTAGCGCCTATTATGGGAGATGTTACACCTGGCTGATGCAATAGCCAAGCTAGGGCAATTTGTGTGGGTTTAACCCCTCGTTTTGTAGCTAATTCAACTACGCGCTCAACTATTTGAAAATCTGAATCTTGATAGTAGAGTTTGTGAGCGAATTCGTCAGTTTTTGCACGTAGTGTTTGCCCATAGTCTGACTTACTGCGATTCCCTGACAAAAAGCCCCGCGCCAAGGGACTCCAAGGAATAATACCAATCCCTTGATCTTGGGCTAGAGGTATCACTTCTCGTTCTTCTTCTCGATAGACTAAATTGTAGTGATTTTGAATTGATACAAAGCGAGTCCAGCCGTGAATGTCTGCTGTATAAAGAGCTTTGGCAAACTGCCATGCGTAAACACTAGAAATCCCCAGGTAACGGACTTTACCTGCTTTCACAAGATCGTGAAGTGCTTCTAGGGTTTCTTCGATTGGTGTCTCATAGTCCCAACGGTGAATTTGGTATAAGTCTACATAATCAGTCTGTAGTCGCCGCAAAGAAGCATCAATGCTATCAAAAATATGTTTGCGAGATAGTCCTCGATCGTTTGGGCCATCGCCGACTTTACCATGTACTTTGGTAGCAATCACAACCTGATCTCTGTTTGCAAAGTCTTTGAGCGCTCGCCCGACAATTTCTTCACTCTTCCCCAAGGAATAGACATCGGCGGTATCAAAGAAGTTAATCCCCAATTCCAAAGCCAGTTTTATAAATGGGCGACTTTCTTCTTCTTCTAATACCCATTGGCGCAATTTACGGGAGCCATAAGTCATCGTGCCGAGGGTGACACGCGATACTTTGAGTCCAGTTTTGCCAAGATTTACATATTCGATCATACTGTCTGCTCTACTTTTGTTGGGATACTTAATAACGTTGTGACATTTCTAAAGCCAGTTGAAAGGTGCAATTAACTTCATCGGTGCGTCCTCAAGCTAATTTTTAATCAATCAGTAAAATGTTGTTACCAAAGGCTTTGCACTTTTCTCGCACACTCGATCTGTCTAAAATATTGCAAAGCTATGAGCATTACTTTACAACAGCTAGGATTTAAATACTATATGCCAATCGAGTTACCGGAGTTAATGACTATAAAATTAAGAATCAATCCAACGGCTCACTGCTGGCAATTGTGCACAGAACCATAGCGCACCTAAGATATTTAGACTGCCACAGACGATCAAGGCATTAGTCGCACCAAAATTCTGTGCCAAAGTTCCAGCTAACAGATTCCCAAAGGGCATCATACCCACCATTGCTAGGGCATAAAAACTCATTACCCGTCCCCGCTTATCTTCGGCAACTAGGGTTTGAATAATCATATTACTACTGGTAATCAGGAGGATAGAAAAGCAGCCTGTAAACACCAGTATGATTATGGATAATCCAACTTGACGCGATAGTGAAAAGGAAATTATACTTATCCCAATCAAGACTTGAGCGGCTACAATCAAACGCTCTAAGCCCGCAATCCCTCGCCTAACACTCAGATACAAACAAGCAAACAACGAGCCAATGGGTGCTGAGGTGCTGAGGTGAGCCATTGTAGTTGCATCCCCATTTAAAATCTTAGCCGCGAAGACGGGCATGAGCGCGACATGAGACATCCCGACTAAACCTTGTAATGCCAGTATTAATAAAATTGCTCTAATCGGCTGGAACTTGGAGACATATTCAAAGCCCTCCCGCAATTTTTGCAAAGTATCGCTCAGGCTCGTCAAGGTTTGCATAGGTCGGACTTTCAGCCGCATTGCTAGCAGGGTAAAGATAGCAGGAATATAGCTGAGAGTATCGTAGAGAAAACAATATTTCACCCCTAGCGTCGCAATCAAAATCCCGCCCATAGCAGGCCCCAATACCAGCGAGGAACTTAACATCACTGAATTTAAAGCGATCGCATTACTCCAATCGGCGCGATCGCCTACGGTTTCGGTGACGATTGTATGACGCACGGGCATATCTAATCCCTTGAGCAAACCATTGAGAACGCTCAGTACCAATAAGATGGGAAATGTAATCCAATTCTTAAAGGTAAGAATTGTTAAAGCCAGGGAAACGCTAATTCCCAATATCTGCACCACCATTAACAAGTCACGACGGCTCCAGCGATCGGACAATACGCCGGAAAAGGGAATCACTAATAATGTTGGTAAAAATTGTACAAAGCCTGCAACTCCCAACAACCAAGCCGATTTAGTCAAATCGTATACCAGCCAAGGAATAGTTAACTGCTGGGTCATAAATGTCCCAGACATTGATAGTAACTGTCCCCCAAAAAACAGGCGAAAATTACGCCAGCGAAAGGCTGGTAAATATTGGTAAATGATATTACTTACGCGATCGCCTAGTTGTCTATTCCAAATTTTCATTAGCGGAATTATACAATATTATCCTAAATCTTAGAGTACCTAATATTTAGCTTCGCTAATAATTATAGGATAATACGTAGTTTACCGCCGTAGGAATCGTTGGCTAGAAACTAAAATCCATAAGGGTTTGGAGGATTAGCCGCAAGGAACAGAACCTTCTCCCAATGGGAGAGGTTGACAGAAAGCTCTAGACGCATCGATAGAGCAATTAACGCCCGGACAACAGCTTGCTGATAAATTAGCAAACCATGTAGGCTCTTGGAAATTCCTGATTTGCCAAAGTACCATTTTGCCGGGATGGGTGGGAATGAACTTGACACCAGGAGTTACCCACTGGGATAATTCACCGTTCATCATGCTCAACTTAGTGTTTTCATTTGCTTCAGCCTACACAGCGCCAATTGTATTGATGAGTCAGAATCGCCAGTCTGACACTGACCGCAGAAGTGCCGAAATCGACCACCAAGTGAATCTAAAAGCCAGTCAAAATATTGAACTACTACATCAGAAATTGGATGAATTACACTCTCAAAGGCTTAACGAACTAACTAAAATTATCAAAGAGCAGCAACAAATTATTAATGAGATGAAAGAAACTATAGTATATAGTCCGACAGAGAATAAAGAAGCTAAAGTGGCTCTATTACCAGGCTTGCATATTCAAACTAATAGCAAATTTCCTAAACAACCTTCTAGCAATAAATATTTTACAGTTGCTCAAGCAGTTGGAGACAATAACAAAGTTGTTGAAAAACTGATTTGTCACTAAAAAGTAGCCAGAAATGCTTTTTTTTTAGCAGATAAGAGTATGAATTTTTTCTTCATGATAGTGGATTTAGTTAAACTCAAGCTCTTGAAATAGTAATTTATGCTTGGATATTTATCTAAGATTGTAGACCATAAGCTTTTCTATAATATGGCTTATGGTTTACATTGATAATCATGTATGTTGTAAAAATTATGAGAATTTCAAGCTATTTATTTTAAAGATTTCTGAGCTTGAATTTGGTCAAAAATAGCACCTTCATTAAAAAATTTCTGTTGAATCTTGTTCCATCCTCCTAAATCTTCTGCTTTCAACAGAGTTTTAACTTTAGGAAAATTGCTACCCAATTCTTTTGCAATTGTATTATTTACAGGACGAAATCCTATTTTGGAAAATTCCCGTTGTACCTCTGGGGTATAGAGATATTGAACAAATGCTTCTGCAACTTTCCGAGTCCCGTGTTGCTCAACGTTCTTATCTACCACAGCAATTGGATTATCAATAGATATATTCACATCAGGGACAACATATGAGAACTTTTCGCCTTTTTGTTTTGATAAAATCATTTCATTTTCATAGTTGAGTAAAGCATCCCCTTGACCTTGTTTAAAGAACAATTCGCTGGCATTACGAGCAGTCTTGGGCAGCACAAGTACATTTTTATAAACTTTAGAAGTAAAATCTAATGCTTGCTTTTCATTCTGACCAGTTTTTGTTATGTAACCCCATAAACTTAAGAAGTTCCATCGCGCACCACCAGATGTTTTTGGGTTAGCTGTCAGTACGCTGACTCCTGGTCTTGTCAAATCTGTCCATGTTTTAATATTTTTGGGATTTCCCTCACGAGTAGCGATCGCACCTACGGATTGGGTGACAATTGCATTATTTGGTGCTTCTTTTTCCCAACCCGGTTGAATAAAACCTGTCTGAACCAGTTTGTCAACATCAAGGGCTAGTGACAGGTGTATCACATCAGCCTCTAAACCATCAATCACATTTAGGGTTTGAGAACCAGACCCATCATAACTTTCAGTAAACTTCAGATTTTGGTTATGCTCTTTTTTCCATTTTTCTACAAATTGTGGAATAATTTGCTCGTATGCAGCCTTGGTCACTGAGTAAGAAACAAACGTTAGGTTTAGATCGCGCTCTGAAGTGGCGATTCTATTACCAGTGTTATCAACATTAGCTCCAGAGCAAGCACTCATTACTATACTTAAGCTTACTCCCGCCAAAAATAGGGATATAAACCCCCAGTTTCTTATAGCTTGCCAAGCTTTAACAGTACGAGTGTGAACTTGTTTCCTGATATAGTTTAACTTCCAAGTATGCTGCCGCTTGTTTCTCAAAATTTCCCTCCTCTGTTAAATTCGGTAAGCCGAGAGATTTACTGTAGTTTAGAGTTATTATAAGATAGTTGCGATTTATTACATAACCTTTGATTAACCTAAATTTAAACAAGTTGTATATGTAGAACACCGAAAGCACTTCACCTGCCAAATCGTTGAGGCTCAAATGGTGTTAAGTTAAGCTCAAACAAGCAACTAGAGGGAATTCCTGCACGGGGCAGCAGTCCTGGAGCTAATGCAATTCGCTACTATTGCCAAAGTATTGGCGCGAGTGGATGGAAAATTTTTGAGTTTTCAAAATTCTGTAGATGCGTAGGCGTAGCCCGCCGCAGGCATCGCTTCTCCCCCCTCCCACAATTGCAAAAAGCCAGCCTTTCACCTCCAAAGTTATCTCTTTTGGGCTAGTGAGTCACCAATGACCATGAAAATTGCAAATCCCTCAAAGCCTGGGCTAGAGAGGGATTTTTGGTTATTGGGTATTGGGTGTAGTGTTAGGGATTGGGTTGCTAGTTTAAATTATTTGCTTTCTCAACTGCTTCCTTTAACTCTTCAAAGGTAATACTGCCGTCTTTGTCTGAATCATAATTTACTAGCAATTCCTGGGGACTAGTGGTATTTGTTTCTGATGAAATGATTGCACTTAAGCCAGGACTTAAAAAAAGGTCATTAATGGATACTTTGCCATCTCCATCGGTATCTAAGGAATTAAAAAGGGATTGAAGCTCTTGCTCGGTCATGATAAGTTTCTATCTGAACTAGTTTTTCAACTTAATATCTCATTAATCTTTGATTAATATCTCAAAATTAAAAAAACTTGTATCTTTAGACGTAGAAACGCGATCGCTGGGGCTGAGATCGGGTGTACACTATGGGTTACAGGGTTTACAGTCTGACGACGAAAATAAATCGATTAGGCGTAGCCCGCACAACTCTTAGAGACGCTCTTGCTAGCTTGCTTAAGAGGAGGGGGTACGACAAAGCTACTTCGGCTGCGCTCAGTACAAGTCAGTGACCACTGCAAGCATCGCTTGTTGGTTGAGTACAATTTCAAAGCCTTGCAATAATCGATCGAATGCCTTACGGTTTAGTCCAGTCAATGCTCTCAGCAGGCGGTCTTCTTTCAAAACCCGATTGATGTCTAGCATTTTTCTGTCTGATTCCAGTTGCTAATCGTTACTCTACCTGATGAAGCGACAAGTCTAAAGAAGACTAGTCAAAAATTCTTAGCTAATTTTCCGGAATGGGTAACAATGGCGTGGTAGTAAATATCAGAGCATCGATATTATACTGAACCTCTATAACTAACCTTCGGGGAATATATCCCCATTGTTTCCCTCAAGAACCCGGTTATTAAAACCGGGTTTTTGGTGTTTATACCAAGTTACAGTCGAGCAAGTCAGGGACAGAGCGATGCCTACGGCTGGCTACACCAACGCAGCACTTCTCTCAATTGTCTGGGTATCAAATAAAACTATTGTCCAGAAACTTTTAAGAGATTTTATTGGTCTGGTTCTTCAAATTCTGCAAAAATCAACCAATGTCATCTTCTGCTCAAGGTATTCCCGGATTACCCGATTTGACGCATCCAGTTGAGCTTGTTCAATTTGGAACCCAGGCGCTCAAAGCTTCATTGTTATTAGTATTTTTGGTTGTAGCTTTAGGAATTGCGATCGCACTCATCAGTTTTTCTCTGCGTCGCAGCCAGCCGGAACAATTTATATTCATTGGCGAATGGGCTGTTCGTTATTCCCAACTGTTGCGGGGATTACAGCATTTAACTTTAGTATTAGTCTTGTTAGTTCCGGGATTTTTTCTCTGTTCGACTTTGAGCAATCGCTATCACTACTGGGAACAAACAAAGGTGGCTCAAGTAGCTGAAAGTGTCGCAGGTGAAAAGCTCGAACAATCTGCCCCGCAAGTTCGCTACACTATCCAAGAGCCATACTCTTATACCACGCAAAGCAATGGCAAGATAGTCAAAGTCAATGATACGCGAGAGATTAACCGCTTCTTAACGCTGGGTGGTTCGCAAATTCAAGTCAAGCTAGACCAAAGCGTAGATGTTCCAGGTCGCAGTTCAATTTATCGCGTGGAATACACTGCTGATTATAAAGTAGTTAACCAACTCAAGGATATTAATAATTTCTTTTTTGAAGCATCGCCACCTAACGGCTACACACTTCTTGCTGGCTACAAAGTAGAGCGTAACGGTACTAGGCTACAACAAACTAATCCGGGAGACTATGGCTTTCCCTTCCAGCTGCAACCAGGAGAAGAAACCACTTTTCGAGTCACCTATCAGGCTCAAGGCGGGCCGCGTTGGGTTTATAGTGCAACGGGACAATTGCTTTCTAATTTTCGCCTCACAGCAATTGCCAACTTTGCTCCGGCTGATTTTGCTAGTGGTGTTGTACCGAATGGGATTAAAGTTAATGGACGTAGTACTCAGTTTACTTGGATATTTGACGATAATGTTTCAGTCAAAAATCCCTTTGGAGTCTTTACCAACACCGAACCCATTCGTCATACTGGCATCATTCCCCGGCTTTTATTGCTAGCCCCGGCAATATTTTTGTGGTGGATATTATTGTTATATTTGTCACTGCCAATGAGTTTTAGAAATATTGCGATCGCTGCTAGTATTTTCTTTGCTTGTCTGTTGACTTTGACCTATCTAGCTCGTGTTATCAATGCTCAGTTGGCTTGGACTTTAATTTCCATAATTTTACTAATTTTAACATGGGGATTGGGAGCTAGCCGCAGTGCTTCTTTGGCTGCGATCGCTGCTACTATTGCTGGAGCAGTACTACCTATTTTTGGATTATTAATACCGTTTAGCGGACTAACCCTTAGTTTGGCGGGTTTGCTTTCAGCGGTTTGGCTAGCAGTTCGTCACTGGTTTGGCTGGTACAGTTTGCACCCAGAAGATCAAAGATTGCAGACTCAGAAAAATGCTAAAGATTAGATAATTCCGCTATGATTAGCGAAGTTTTAGCGTCGGGTATTTATGGATAACGATTTACTCGCTTTCTTTGCGGCGGCTGGGTTACTCATTCTCTATCTTATCTTCTCAGCTTTAACTGAAATGGGGACTAAATTGCCTTGGAAGAAATAAGCTGATGGGCTAAAAAGTTTACACTTTTAAACCTTATTGGGCTTGGAAAAAAAAGTAACCATTATTTAGGCTTAGGTAATATATTGATTGTTCGAGGAGTGCCAAATGCGCGATCCAGAGAAGAACCAGATTAAAGTCGAGCCGGCAACTCTGGTTTTGATTGTATCTGTTTTAATACTTTTGCCTCTGCTGGTTGTTGGTTTTTTCTCGCAGTGAAGTTAGCCTGATGCTCTTTTTCTCAGGTGCGTTAAGAGTAGCTTAACGCACCATATATCAAAACTACTTAGGCAAAACCTGCCGCAATGCGGCTAAAAGTTGGTCAACACTTTCCTTTCGACTATTAAAGCCCATCAATCCCACGCGCCAAACTTTACCTGCGAGTTCGCCAAGACCACCGCCAATTTCAATATTATGTTCATTGAGTAACTGCTGTGCGATCGCTTTACCATCTACCCCGGCTGGAATACGGACAGTGGTAAGCGTTGGTAATCTATACTCTTGCTCAACGTGCATACTCAGTCCTAAATTCTCTAAACCTTCCCAGAGATATTCTACGTTCTTTTGATGCCGCTGCCAGGAATTTGCTAATCCCTCTTCTGCAAGCAAACGTAGTGCTTCCCGCAATGCATAGTATAAATTAATCGGTGCTGTGTGGTGATAGGTGCGTTCAGCACCCCAATACTTACCCAGCAACAACATATCTAAATACCAGTTTGCAACTTTCGTTCGCCGCTGTTGCAATTTCTCAACTGCACGCGCACTCATTGTAAAAGGAGAAGCACCAGGCGGGCAACCTAACCCTTTTTGGCTACAACTATAGGCTAAGTCAACTCCCCAAGCATCCAAAAACAAGGGGACACCGCCCAAACTTGTCACCGTATCCACTAATAACAAAGTGCCAAATTCACGACACAAATCAGCGACCCCTTCCAAGGGTTGACGTGCGCCAGTGGAAGTTTCGGCATGAACTAGAGCTAAGATAGCTGGACGATGAGTTTTTAAGGCAGTTTGGAGTTCATCCAAATTAAAGACTTGTCCCCAAGGTTTGGTAATGGTTCGCACATCAGCGCCATAACGTCCAGCCATATCTACGAGGCGATTACCAAAGTAACCAGCTACACCGATTAAAACTACATCACCGGGTTCTACAGCATTGGCAATGGTTGCTTCCATTGCAGCTGTTCCCGTACCGCTGACTGCAATGGTAAGTGAGTTTTCTGTTTGCCATACGTACCGTAGCAACGACTGAATTTCATCCATGAGTGCGAGAAAAGTTGGGTCAAGATGCCCAACGGGTGAAGTATTCATCGCTTGGAGAACTGTGGGATGGGCATTAGATGGCCCTGGCCCCAACAGCAGACGGGATGGGATTTCTAGCGGCGTGAGTTGCAAGCGCCCGGAGTCGTTAATTGAAATTGTTTGCGTCATAAATCTCTTTTCATTTAGACGATACTTACCGGATCATATAGGAATCCGATTTGATTCCTGAACTTACTTGTCTAGGGAGGGAACAGGAAATCTGGGAATAGGGCATTGCAGAACAGTGGTATGAATTGAGGCAAGCAGGGGAAACTAAGGGAAAATTTGGACGTTGCTAAATCATCTCGCAAATATGCAACGTCGGTATATAGATGTTTACTGAGTTTTTTATCAAAAGTTCAGCTACTTTCTATGCCCAAAATTTCTAAATCTTCATTAATTAAACTAGTGGATTTACCGAGGGAAAGGATTTATTTTATTCCTAAATTGAAAGTGAAAGCAACTACAATAAACGATCTGCAAAAAGTTTCATTTTAGCTGAATATCAGGGATTTACTCTTGGACAATTATGATAAAGCATAGTAGCAATAAAAACTTTACTATACACAAAATATCTAACAGCATTAATATTAAACCAACTTTAAACTTGTATCCTACTCGCCTAGTTTTTATTGACCCACAGGTTGATGACTACCAAAGTCTGGTGATGGGTGTATTACCAGATACCTCAGTTGTAGTCTTAGATGCCAACCAAGATGGCATTGAGCAAATTAGTCAAGTGCTGGAGTCTCATCAGGGAGTCAATAGTCTGCACATTGTTTCCCACGGCGCACCTGGGTGCATCTATTTGGGCAACAGTCAACTCAACAACGAAACGCTCAATCGTTATGCAGCCCAACTTATGGGTTGGGCAAATGCTTTGGGTGAAGACGCACAACTACTGCTATATGGTTGCAAAGTCGCTCAAACCGAGCCAGGTGTATTGTTTATACGCTGTCTGAGCGAATTGACAGGTGCAGTAGTAGCTGCCTCTGATGACTTGACAGGGAGTGCTGCATTAGGTGGTGATTGGGAACTGGAGGTTTCTACAGCACCTATTGTTCCTCGTTTAGCGTTTCGGCATGAAGTAATAACAGCCTACGCTTCAATTCT
Source organism: Nostoc sp. ChiSLP03a (assembly GCF_034531215.2). Classification (NCBI taxonomy): domain Bacteria; kingdom Bacillati; phylum Cyanobacteriota; class Cyanophyceae; order Nostocales; family Nostocaceae; genus Nostoc; species Nostoc sp. ChiSLP03a. The sequence goes on along the minus strand of NZ_JAVRBQ020000103.1, from coordinate 1,654 downwards.
ATCTGTAGTTCTCGATCCCAGCTTTGATAGTGATGGCAAGGTCACTACTGATATTGGTACTAATACCACTGACATTGCTAGAAGCATTGTCATACAAGACGATGGCAAGATTGTGGTAGCGGGAGTGAGTAATAATAACTTTGCTGTGGTACGTTACAACAGTAATGGTAGTCTCGACACCAGCTTTGGTACTGCTGGCAAAGTCACTACTGACTTCGGCAATACTGACATAGCCTACAGCATTGCCCTGCAAGACGATGGCAAGATTCTGGTAGCGGGAGCGAGTAGTAGTAACTTTGCTGTGGTACGTTACAACAGCAATGGTAGTCTCGACACCAGCTTTGGTACTGCTGGCAAGGTTACTACTAACTTGGGCAGTACAGACATAGGCTACAGCATTACCTTGCAAGACGATGGCAAGATTTTGGTGGCAGGAAAGCGCGGTAATGATTTTGCTGTGGTACGTTACAACAGTAATGGTAGTCTCGACACCAGCTTTGGTACTGCTGGCAAGGTAATTACTGATATTGGTACTAATACCACAGACATCGCCTACAGCATTGCCCTGCAAGACGATGGCAAGATTCTGTTAGCGGGAGTGAGTAGTAGTAACTTTGCTGTAGTACGTTATGACAGCAATGGAAGTCTTGACACCAGCTTTGGTACTGCTGGCAAGGTAATTACTGATATTGGTACTAATACCACAGACACCGCCTACAGCATTGCCCTGCAAGACGATGGCAAGATTCTGTTAGCGGGAGTGAGTAGTAGTAACTTTGCTGTAGTACGTTACGACAGCAATGGAAGTCTCGACACCAGCTTTGGTAGTACTGGCAAGGTCATTACTAACTTGGGCGGTACTGACATAGCTTACAGCGTTAGCGTGCAAGCTAATGGCAAAATTATTGTGGCGGGTTCGAGTAACAATAACTTTGCTTTAGTACGTTACAACAGCAATGGTACTCTTGACACTGATTTCAACACTACTGGCATTATCACTACTGATATCGGCACAAAGACTACTGATAATGCCTATGCTCTCACCCAACAGGATGGTACGATAATAGTCGCGGGAATAAGCGCCAATAACTTTGCTGTGGCACGTTACAGGGTTAACCAAAATCCAGTACTAGTGAAGGAAATCGCAGACAAAGAGACTCCAGAAGACATAAATTTCAACTTCACAATCTCAGATAGCTTCCAAGATCAAGATCCTGAAGACACTCTCGCTTACACTGCCACTCTCGAAAATGGTGACTCTCTACCGAGTTGGTTGAGTTTTAATGCTGCAACCAAAACCTTCAGTGGCACTCCCTTAAATGCAAACGTGGGTAGCTTAAACATTAAAGTTACTGCCACAGATACTTATCTTGCTCAAATCAGTGATGTATTTACACTCACCGTTAATAACGTCAACGATCCGCCAGAGGTGGTGAATGAAATTGCTAACCAACAAGCAACAGAAGACACACTTTTCACCTTCATTATCCCAGACAACACCTTTAAGGATGTTGATGCTGGCGACACTCTCACCTACACTGCCACTCTCGAAAACAGTGACCCACTCCCCAGTTGGCTGAGTTTTAATGCTGCGACCAAAACCTTCAGTGGCACTCCCTTAAATGCAAATGTCGGCAGCCTCAACATTAAAGTT
>NZ_JAVRBQ020000102.1:0-17080 GCF_034531215.2 Nostoc sp. ChiSLP03a | reverse complement strand
ATCAAGCAAGATTGCTTGGATCACTTTTTGCCGGAGGTCATAACTATAAGGTTTGGGCATCAGTTTCCCAGAGGTTCTACTGGAGCTTTCATCAAGGTCTACTTCCAGTTTATGGCTTAACCGCCTTGGCGGTTGCTATATAAGGAAAAATTTGTTCATGAGCGACCTGAAATATAGCAAGAATCATACATGGGTTCGAGTTGATGGCAACATTGCTACAGTGGGCTTTACTCAGTATGCAAGCAATAATCTTAATGAGATTGCAGGAGTAGAGTTGCCAGAGGTTGGCACATTAATTGGCCAGAATACTATAATCGGTAATATTGAAGCCGGTAAGGGAGTAATAGACTTCTATAGTCCCATAGCAGGAGAGCTTGTAGAGGTCAACCAGGCAGTTGTTGATGACCCCGAACTAATCAGTCAAGACACCTATGGTGAAGGCTGGTTGGCAAAAATCAAGTTTAGCGATTCCTCTGCGGTTAATGCCTTACTCTCTGAGCAGCAATACAGTGAGTTCATAAAAGGGTTATCATAAGCCTAAAGCTAACTCTCTCGTCAAAAACAGGACTGTTTAATTTTTTGGCGTTGCAGAGAAAGTTTTTTAGGATGGGTTTAAAAGAAACGTTGCAATGCAACGTCTCTACATTTTGGCAAAATTTAAAATCTAAAATTCAGACGTGAGAAAATCAAATAATTGATTCGCCATTTCTAATTTAGAACAAGGTGCAATTTCTAGCTGATTTCCTTGACTATCTAAAAATATCGCCTGATTATTATCGCTACCAAAACCACTATCTGGTTGATCGATGGGATTTGCAACAATGACATCCAGTTTTTTATTCCGTAATTTCTCTAATGCAGGTTTGACAATATCCCCAGTTTGTGCAGCAAAACCAATTAATATCTGATGCGGCTGTTTGTGTTCTGCTAATTGGGCAACTATATCGGGTACTGGTTCTAGGGGTAAAGCTTGGGGGAGCGATCGCTTGGGCAATTTTTCTGTACTATAATCTCGTGGCTTCACATCGGCAACGGCTGCTGACATGACAATGATATCAGCGTTGGGTAAACATTCCACCATCACGTGCTGCATTTGCTCGGCACTAACAATAGAAATTGCTTGTACTCCTAATGGTACATCCCAATTAGCTGGGCCATGTACCAAGGTGACGTTTGCGCCTCGGTGAAATGCGGCTTGCGCTAAAGCTAATCCCATTTTACCTGTGGAAGGATTACCAATAAACCTCACTGGGTCAAGATACTCTCGCGTTCCCCCAGCACTAATTAAGACTCGTTTCCCGACTAAATCTCGTTTGCCTTGAGTGTGTAACAGCGATTGGATGTGAGCCAAAATTTCTGGAGGTTCTGCTAATCTACCAGCACCGATGCGATCGCACGCTAATAATCCTGATGCTGTATTCATTCCATGATATCGGCTATCGATTAATAGCTGTTGCCAATTTCGTTGCACCGATAGCTGTTCCCACATATCAGTATTCATTGCGGGTGCTAACAACACGGGACAAGTAGAAGCCAGCACGGTATTTGTGAGTAAATTATCTGCCATCCCGTAGGCTAACTTTGCTAATGTATTAGCTGTTAAAGGGGCAATTACCATAATATCTGCCCATTCACCCAACTCAATATGCAACGGACGAGAGTGAGTTGGTTGCCAGAAATCATCATCTGTGTAGGCGGGATGACGAGATAAGGTGGATATTGTCAGAGGCGTGATAAATTTTTGCGCCGAACGGGTGAGGATAACTCGGACTTCTACCCCAGTTTTAAAGAGCGTCGAAACCAATTCACAGATTTTGTAGGCGGCGATACCGCCACCTACACCAATGAGAACCCGGTTCAATTTTAGATTTTGGATTTTGGATTTTGGATTTAAAGGAGATTGCATTGGTACTTTCGGATTAAGCAAGTGAGACATTAACCCCTGATAATCTCTGATTGTAGCCAGTTGACCCCAATCTAAAATCTAAAATTTAAAATCCAAAATTGTTACGCTTCATCATAGGGTTCCAAGTCTAAGAGGTAGATATAGGGTTCAACTAACTCTGGACGCTGAAATGCGATCGCTCGCAATAGATGCCAATCATTTAAACCCTCAAAAGCATTACTATAATTATCCAGTTCCAGACGTGTAGCTAGTTTTTCTACTTCCACTGCACTCATGGCAGCAATTTCTTTTTGGGAAATGCTTAGAGTTGTCATAATACTTGCCCCTCCCTTATGCAGAACTCGCCTTCAGCATGGGTTAAATTGCGCTCTTTTGCAGCCACCCAATATATATTACTCATTAGAAGTCATTAAATTCGTGAAAATTGTCAGAATTTGTACCAGAATTTATAAAAAATTCGTAATCCTGACTAAGCAATTGTATTTACAACGAAATTTCGTAGTACCTCTAACGTTTTTGGATCAATTTCATGCCCCATATCAAATTCGTGGTATTCTACTGCCACTCCTAGAGACTTGAGAGTTTCTCGTGCCTTCAAAGCAGCTTGCAGGGGCACAACTTCATCATATTTACCGTGAGTGATTAAAGTCGGCCCAATTTTGCTTTTAGCTGCCGTTAGCGCGTCAGGATGTAAATACCCGCTCATGACAACTAAACCTGCTAAGGGCAATTTTGAGCCGACATCTAAAGTCATGGCTCCACCTTGAGAAAATCCACTCAAAATGGTACGTGACAAAGGTATGCCTGTGGTACTTTCTAAAGATTCCAAGAATTCTATTAGCAGTTGCCGACTTTCTGGCAACCCTTGATACATATTTTCCCCCCGCAGGTCATACCACGCCCTCCCTATCGGGGAATAGGGATAAGGATAAGGTGCATTGGGCAATACAAACTGATAATCGGGTAAGTTGAGCAATGGTAACAAAGATGCTACATCCTGAGCATTGGCTCCCCAACCATGCAAAGTGACAATTAAGCCTGCTGGGGGTTGAGAAGTCGCTGTGGGAACGGTAATAGCTTGTAAAGACAGAGGTTTACTCCTAAAATTCTACTTTTATACATAGATCCTATCTCTTCAAGCAGACCTAGTATTTAGTGGCATTTGCTGTTTTACATTAACTATTTGTTCTCTGCTTCATCTTCAAGTAGGATCGTATTGAGAAGATTCAGTTCGCTAGATGCCATAAAGTAGCGATCGCTAAAAACTGTTTCTAGTTGTGTAAAAATCCGTCTACCTGCCACAGCTACCCAAGGAAATGTTCGATAGTGAGCTACCACGGGTACGATTAAGCCTTGAGGAGTTAGAGAACGTCCTAGCGCACTTCTCCAAGCTTGCGGATCTTGTAATACCTGTTGGCGCATCTCATCTTCTGATTGTTCATCCCAGAAATGGGGATAGTCTAGAGGTAAGCCAATAACTATATTTTTAGTTTTTAATGCTTGACGTGTGGAAGATTCAATCACAAATCCCTCTTGTTCTCGACTCAATAGTTTATACAGTTCGTTGGCAGGACGTTTAAGTTTTGAGGGAAATTTGAACTTCTTGCTTTCGGCAATTTCTTTTAGCGATCCTAAAAGACGACTGCTATTTTGTTTAACGTCAGCTTTCCATGCTTCAAAGCTAAATATTTCTTCAGTTTGGCGATCGCTCCAATCTTCTATCCAGAAAGGGCCTATACAAGTTAGATTATCTGGTATGTGTAGCTCGTCATTATCTAAAGTTGGTAATAATCGGCTCGAAATCCTAGAAACAGTTTTGACCAAAGCTTGTAAAGTTTGATAATTTGCATAGGACTTGGCATTTTTTTCTAATGATTGACCTCTCAAGTCAAAATGTTTAAAGATGTTTGCAGTTAACAATTCCGCCCTTTTGACAATTGCTTTTGCTTCTTGAGGATGACTGTCGCTGATAAAAATTTTGGCTTCACGCAAAAAATCTAAGACATCATCAGACATTAAACGCAGCAACTCCTCATCGCCAACAGAACCAACTGGGACAAATGCAATTCGGTTTTTATTAAGTCCTGCATCACCTTTGATGCGGGTGTGAATTGTAGAGCGCAACATTACCAATAAAGTCAATAAATCGCTGGATTGACGCAACCATAGTCTTTTGGGGTCAATATCTTCTCTTTCAATAATGAAATCATTGATTAGCATAACTAACCGTCTTGCTTTGTTATCTCCAGAAACTTCCATTCCGGTTTCTGGATCTATATACATTCCTCGACCCCGGTAAATTAATTGCGCGACTTCCATTAAAGCGGCTTCGATATTAAATCGGGGAATTGCAGCTATAATCCAATCTGTTTTCGGGAAAGAAACACCTCTTGCGCCTGAAGAAGTCATGAGAAAAACTCGAACTTCATCTCGTCGTGGCGGCTTGACTAATTTCAATCGCCGATCGGGTGATACACTTTGATCCAAAACCTCCACCTGTTCTCTGTTTAGCAGAGCTTCTTTACCAATGGTCAATTTTTCCTGCAACTGACGTAGAAAAGCTTTATCCTGAGCAAAGAAAATTAACTGCTCTGCTTCCTGTTGTAACCCATTCTTAATTTCTAAGTAGGCATTTGTTAGCGATTCCTCTTCTGATTTTTCTCGAATTGCTTGTCTAATTGTCTGCTCTGTGCCGTCACTATTTTGACCTGGTTTAATGGGCGACAGCCTAATACTGTAGTCAATACTGAGTTTACTGGCAGGATAACTATTTGTCATGACGTGTAGCGTTGGGTGTTTTTTGGGGCCAATTTTTGTACAAGTGCCTGTTACCCGAAACGCTGCTTCACCTCGACTTTGACTAATTAGAACTTTATCAGGAGCGCGATCGCCTGAGTTCAAAAAGGTATCCAACACAACTTCATTGCTGAGTGAGGCATCAGCAAGAATCAGCACAATTTTAAACGGAGATTGATTCGTATCAAACGGTTTAATAAATTGCTGTTCCAACCATTCTGCTAACTTACGGACAAAGGGCGCTCCTGCACCATCACCAGCAAGTTCATCTACCATCACAACTATAGTGGGAATTCGGGCTGCAAATTCTGAACGTTCCTTTTTTCCGGGCTTGGTATCAGCTTTTTTTGCAAACAAATTGTTAAAGGCATTAACTGTGGTTGATTGGTCGTTGAGCGTCCGATAACCTTGGATAGCAGCAGTCATCACCAGTTGATTAACCTTGGGATTGGCTTGGAGCAATATCCGGGCTGACTTTGCTATGGTACCCAATACACCAGGAGTGTAAAGCGATTCTACGCTGTAATCCCTTTCGTTAAGGCGGCGTTTGAACCGAGTCGAGCCGACTATATTGCAATCAATATCATGTTCTTGTTCTGGGGTGAGGAAGAAGATATGCTCATCAGGACGTATAAGTTTTTCGATACCATCGACAACAACACCACTATCGATCAAGCGAGGTGGAAAGTTGTTTTGCTGAACCTGTTTTTTATACCATTCGGGAGCCGCAACAATCAAATTTTTATTGCTGGTGATGGTTAATATCCCAGTGGGGCGATTGTTGTCTCTAGCAAGTTTGTCGGTCACATCTCGATTAATTACAACTCGCGGACTGAGATACAAAAATAAGAAACCTTGAGTCTGCTGCTTGAGAAATTTCATCACAGCAGTGGTTTTACCAATACCCGGATTCCCTTCCAAAGCTAGGACGTTAATTTTACCGACTTGAGCAGCAGTTATACCAGCAAATACTGCTGCCTCGTGTACTTGTCGCAGAGGAATTGTTGCTTTATCAGGATTGATTTCATTGATAAAATCGGCAATTTGTGTAACAGAGTTGCCTCCAAAGAACTCAACTAATACGTCGTTGTCTTCAATAGATGCGATCGCCTCAGCCTTGCTAATTTCACCCATTGGGTTGTAAAAGTCCGTCACATTCTCCTGAAAGAGAAAGTGGGAGTATTGGACTAGAGTTGGTTTTTCAGCTAGATGTTGTGCTTGTTCTTTAAAAGCAGAGGGTAAACCTTTCAATAACCTTTTGAACACCAAACGAATTTCTGCATCTAGATCGAGTGGCACATCATCATTTGAATGTTTAGCCTGGCGATATGCCTTTCCCAATGATTGCATTAACTTGGCTCTAGTATCTGGTTCTGGTTCCACCCCCCAGAATTGAGCCGCAAGACTTTCAATACCATTGGATGTGACAGCGATCGCTCTAGCATGACAACTTCCTTCTAATCGCTTATGCACGCGCAACAGATAAATCAGGCGATCGGTATAAGATGATGCCTGACAGAGCTTAAATAATGGCTTATCTTGACCACTAAATGCTGAAAGAAAATTTTCTAGCCTTTTAGAAAGTGAAAATTCTTCACCTTCAACCTCTGCACAAACTCTAGAGAAGACCCCCCGCGATTCCATGTAACGGGCATAGCGACTCATTTCTTCTCTATGAGGGGCTTCTTTTTGAAAATCTGCAAATTTGAGAGGTGCGTTATACGAAAATTCCAGGCAGATAATTAAATTCTCAATTTTTTTGCGTTTTATATCTTTTGGCTGGGAGAAGGCACTTTTCAAGCCTTTAGAGGGTATTACTTCTTCTTCCTCTGTGTTTCTGTGGGACTTAAATTCGCTAGATAGCCATAAAATAAAATCGGCTCTGGCTGGTTGTCCACGCTTGACTAAGTTCTTGTCTGGCTTTCCTGGTAGTTTGAAAGCTTCTTGAAATGCTTTTGCTGTCTCTTCTTTTTCTTCATCCCGTTGCATTTGCTGTCCTGGCAATGTCAATGGACACCAAATTGCTTCTAGTTTAGGTTGTCTAATTTGACTGTGGTTGAGACACTCACGCATTGCTGTCCAACCTAAACCATAGCCGAGTACCAGCAGATGACGCAGCATTGTTTCTACCCATTCTTTGTGATTGGGATCTGTTATTTTGAATGCTTTCACCAATTGGTGAGAGATATCTGCATTTTTGTGAGATTGCCAAAGCTGGAAAACAGGATGATCGTTCAACAGTAAGTTTCTGTGAATCAACTGTTGTAAAACACCGCGTTTAACAGCAATTTCAAATACTTGCCCCCAAATAGAGGCTTGTTGTAGAAAGGATGATTCCATTACTTCCTGTGTAGAACTTGAGAAACGTGGGTAAGTACAGCGCGATAATTAAGTAATACCTGTCCTTTGCGGCGGGTATGAAGAACTTTGACTTCGCCAGCTTCTTCAACTGTATTAGGCGATATCCAACTAAATGGATCTAGTACTGGGCTAAGTTGACTTTTGTACACACCTCGTTCAGCTTCAATAAAATGCAAGCCTCGTAGTACAGCTAGTAAGCAAGGATGAATACGAGAGTCTGAATCAGGATTAATCAAATGCTGACGAGCGCGTTCAGTCCAGTTAATATTGCTAACTTTTCTATCCGATACTAAGAAATAAATGCAGAAACCAGATTGTAAGCGCTCTTCTGCTTGAATAGCATAAAGTGTGGCAAAAGTATAAACCGGAATTAAATCACGAAAGTAGTCTGCCTTAACAGATCGCGGAAAATCTGAATGGTCTCCTGCTTGCAAAATTTCAAATGCCGCTTCACTGTAACCTCGTTCGCGCAAGCGTGTAGCCGGAAATACATCCCGCACCATTGGGTAAATGTTGATATCAGGAAACGTTTGAAAAACTTCTTCTAAAAATTCTGTAGGTATTAAAGAAGAATTGTTATCTGCGGCTCTATTAATGCGGCGATCGCCATAGGCATGAGCTAATAAAATAATGTGCTGACATCCTTTAGCTCTAAGGTGACGAATTTCTTCTTGAACTAGGCGTTGCGTTTTCAGTTGTTCTGGAGAATCAAGCACATCAGACTGCATCCGTTCTCTTTTAAGTTCATAACCGATAAACGGTTCATTAACGGCTGTAGCAATATAACTTTGAGTGAGAAAAAGATAAGCCTTTTCACTATCATTGGGAAAATTTCCCTCGTTACAGGGACGGCTGGCGTATGAAATTAAACCAATCTTGGGGGCTGAATGAGAATCTGGGCTACTAATGCAAAGTGGAAATGCACTTAAAAACGCTTTAAAAGTACCAGATTTAATAAAATCTTGCGTTTTTTTAGGTTGTTTCATCAGATTATCTAAAATAAGTCCCTGCATTCGGATAGGGGTATCTTCACCTAGTATGGCTTCTAAGGTTTGGGCAGCTGCGTAAACGTAAGCATCGCCGCTCTTGTCTTTATCTTCTTCATCTAATTGTTTTCCTGTTTCTTGCAGTCGCAGCATTAAAGTTGTAAAGTCAATCGATTTTTCTTTCTGGCCACGTTTTTGCAATCGTGTAATAATTTGCCACAAACAGCAGTAAACTAGCACAGCAAAGGCGGTAACTGCGGCTGCATGATACTGCTTATTTTCCTCAGATTCTCTTGTATTTGCTCGCCGCTTTACAGTTTCAACATCGTATTCCACTATAATTGCGGCTGATAATGCCCATCCAGCAAATTGAGAAGCATTTGTAGATAGCTGATAAGTCCATTGACCATCTTCTCCCTTCTGCCAAGAACGAGGAACCCAACAAACTTGGAGGAGTTTCTGTGGCAATAAACGCTTTGCCCGCAATTGACTAAATGTATCTTTAGTTTTTAAGTCATATTCCGAAAGTTCGGCAGTAATCTTAACCGAAAATAGAGATTTTACTGGTTGCTCACAAATTTCAATATGTTTGAACCATTCAACCTTTTCGCTAGTATTTTCTTGTGGCTCTACAAGCAACTTTCTCACACCTAATGTTGCCCCTTCTAGCCGATCCCAATTAATGATGCTGCTTTTTACACAGATGAATTGTTGTGAGGAGCGATCCTGAACTTGAGATATAACTTTCTGGCTCCTATCGCGCAGTACTCCTTTCAGAGCCTTAGCAATAGAAATCATTGACTCAGAGCGTTCCTGTAATTCTTCTAAAGTCTGGCGAATAGCTTCTGTACCCTGCGATTTAAAATTTGCTAGGAGTTGATTCACCGCATCGGTTAGTGATTCTTTAGTTAGCGGTTCCTCATTTTTTTTGGGAACGACGACTGCCAAAAAGATCAGTTGAGCTAAACGACGACAAATCTCCCAAGGTTTTTGTAAGGAAGATTCATCATTACTTAGTAAATATTCTTTAATTTGATCGAGTCGGACTTCAAAAGCAGGTTTGCCTAATTCTGGATTTTGCCCATTGACTCGAAAACGATAACTTACTTCACGCTCTACTTGATTTTTAGTCTTTTGCTCGAAAATTTGAGTTTTCCACTCAGGCCAAACAGCTAGACAATAATAAAAGGTCGCTTTGCTAAGTTCATCCGCCAAATCGAACTCAACTGCACTACCGAAATGAGCCGTTAAATCAACCGTATAGCCTTCTTCTTTAGCAGATTCAACTAGAGTGAGTATTCGATTGACATACTCTACTAAAAGTTGGTAATCTGGGTCATTACTCGATCGGGTATTTTCTGCGATCGCTTCCATAATCCGAAAGCTAATTGTCAATCGGACGCGTGACAATGCTTCGTCGTCTATGAAATTTAAAAAACGCTGGATTTGGCTATCATATCGATTTTTTTCTTCTTTCAAAGTTGCGATCGATGAATTAACATCATCTTCATCGTTGTCAAGTTCGTTTTCTAAATATTCTGCGGCAGCACTGCACATTTGCTCAAAATAATCAGTATTTTCAACTCGTTCGCTTGCACAAATAACCGTCGCCACAGACTTGTTATCTTTAGTATCTCCAGCTTGAAATGCTAGATGTACCAAGTTGGCAGTATTGGGTATATTTTGGAAAGACGTACCTGCTTTTTTAGCAAGCTGTTTGAGTTGCTTATCAGGGTCATCTAACAGCAATGTGGATAATAAGCTCTCGGAAGGCACAGCAGTATTCAGTGCTTGGTCAATAGCAGCCATTAATCTGTCTATCGCACTCGGTAACTTTGTTGCATTACCATCACTCAAACAGCCGCCAACGCGCGACCTATTACCGTATGCTGGCATCGATAAGTTTTGAATAAACCCACCGCCAGGAGCAGGTTTCAAAGTTTCTTTAAATTTAGGTTGTGCAAATAGCCGATACATAACGGCTGAAGTACTTATTCTCAGGCGTTTATTTTGCTTTTCATCAAATTCAAACAGCTGCATCCCTCTAGGGTTTAGCTGATTAGTATTTGCCTGATTACTGCTAGGAAGAATAGCTTCAGCAAGCAACTCTATGACTGTAGCGAGGTCAATAGAAGGCTTAAGCGATCGCGGGTCAACGTTAGCGCCAGTACCTTGTGAAGGCATAATTATTTCCTTTGTAATTTTCAGTATTACGACTGCTTCATTTGCCTGAACTTTACAGTCTCAGCAAATGGACTCTATATTTTTATTATCTTAAATGTGTCTAATCTGTCAAGATAAATATGTTTTACGTTTCTAATACTTTTTTTAAGATTTTTTACATAAGTAATTTTTTACAGGATAATGTGTATCTGTGAAAAGATCGGGGAAACTTAATGAATATAAATTTATAAACAGAAAAGAAATAATATAAATTTTAATTTTTTCTAAAAAGCAAAAATGGATAAAAATAATTTTGAAGCATTTACTAACTTACCAGCATTTAAAAAAAATGCTATTCAAGTTTGTGGTCAAGAATTTATTGATAGCTTGATTAAAAAAGGTATATATGCGAAAACTAGTGAATTTTGGAAAGAGATTAATAAAAAGCTAAATATTCCTGATGATGCTTATGAAAGCAAACAGGCTAGAGAAAAAGCAGAACGCAAACAAGTATTCTTAGAAAAAAAGCTAAAGAGCAAGCGGAAAAACAAAGATTGCTGGCAAATAAAAAAGAAATATTTATTAAAAACAGAGAAAATTGGAAAATTACTATTTTTGAACTTCCAGAATCAGATATTTTTGGCAAAAAATTTGTAGCAGAGTGTATTAAAGAACCCGATTTACTAAAAACTGCTTGGTTTTGCCAGAATCAAGGAGAAGCATATAGTCGAGCTTGTAATCTTGTAGATGAATTTGAAATACAACAAGAAAGGTTAAGGATTTTTATGGAGCATTACGCAGTAATTAAAGATTTATATCTAATGATTATATACCTTTCGAATGGAGATAAACACAATCACTACCTTAACAATAATCGTGAAAAATCTAAAGAAAATTTTACTAGCGTTAGCTGTTGTAATGGATTTGATTTTGAGATAATTAATGGTTTAGTGGCAGAAGGATTATTAGAACTATCAACAACTAAAAAAAGTATGACAATGAAGAAAAAAGGGATGAAAGCTGCAAGGGAGGTTTTACAAAAAACTAATATTGATGGAGTAAATAGGCTACTAGAACAGCGAGAATATCATGAAGAATATATTAATTACAAAAGTCAATTAGATATTATGGAAGAGCAAGAAGAAGAGGAATAATAGATATCACACCGGTACAATGCCTGTTATCTGTAGCAGTCTTAATTGAGAAAAGTAATGCCAGATGGTTAGTAACGCTATTATTCCTCATGGTCTTGAAGTGAACCAAGGCTTATGCAAAACTTGAGATCCTTCGCTTCTAGCCTACTTTTAAGGAATCGATCAATGGCGCGTCTAGCCCTGCTGAGTGTATCTAACAAAACTGGTTTAATTGACCTAGCCCGTAGCTTGGTTGAAGAATTCGACTTTGATTTAATCAGCAGTGGGGGAACAGCCCAAGCACTCAAAGATGCTGGACTCCCAGTTACTAAGGTTGCTGATTACACAGGTTCGCCAGAAATTTTAGGTGGTCGAGTCAAAACCCTACATCCCAGAATTCACGGCGGAATTTTGGCGCGGCGAGATGTTTCCCAAGATATTACAGATTTGGAAAATAACCAAATTCGCCCGATTGATTTAGTGGTGGTGAATCTTTATCCTTTTGAGGAAACTATTGCTAAACCAGGGGTAACATTAGCTGAAGCTGTTGAACAGATTGATATCGGCGGGCCAGCAATGCTACGGGCATCATCGAAAAACTTCGCTCATCTGACTGTATTATGCAATCCAGCACAGTATAGTGAGTATTTGGAAGAATTGCGGCAAAATAACGGCGAAGCATCTCTAGAATTTCGTCAAAAGGCAGCTTTAAAAGGATTTTTGCATACTGCTAGCTACGACCAAGCGATCGCATCTTACCTCGCAGAAGGACAACAGTACACCCTTAGCGGCACACAATTACAATCTCTGCGTTACGGCGAAAACCCTCATCAACCCGCCGCCTGGTATCAAACTGGTATTACCCCAACAGGATGGACAGCCGCAACAAAACTGCAAGGCAAAGAACTTAGTTACAATAACTTAGTTGATTTAGAAGCTGCACGCCGAATTATTGCAGAATTCACTGATACCCCAGCAGCAACGATTATCAAACATACAAATCCCTGTGGTACGGCATTGGGAAGTACTATTTCAGAAGCCTATCAAAAAGCTTTCAATGCCGATTCTACTTCTGCCTTTGGTGGGATTGTCGCACTCAATCGTCCGATTGATGCGGCTACAGCCAGCGAGTTAACCAAAACATTTTTAGAGTGTGTAGTTGCACCAAGTTGTGAAGCCGAAGCTCAAGAAATCCTTGCCAAAAAATCTAACGTGCGGGTTTTGACTCTAGCTGATTTGAGCAGTGGCCCTAAAGATACAGTGAAAGCGATCGCAGGTGGTTTTCTTGTCCAAACTAGCGATGATATAATTGCTGATACCAGTCAATGGCAAGTAGTCACCGAACGTCAACCCACCGACAGCGAATTAGCCGAATTGCTGTTTGCGTGGAAAGTTTGCAAACACGTTAAGTCAAATGCCATCGTTGTCACAAGCGATCGCACTACACTAGGAGTAGGTGCTGGTCAAATGAACCGCGTTGGCTCAGTTAAAATAGCTCTAGAACAAGCTGGGGAAAAAGCCAAAGGTGCAACTCTCGCCAGCGATGGATTTTTCCCCTTTGATGATTCAGTCAAAACAGCCGCAGCCGCAGGAATTACAGCCATTGTCCAACCAGGGGGAAGTTTGCGCGATAAAGATTCTATCATTGCTGCTAACGAACTAGGCTTGCTAATGGTTCTAACTGGTGTACGTCACTTTTTACACTAAATCATTGCTCATTGAGTGTGCGGTTTACAAAGTGTCACACTAAATACTTTCTTTATAATTGAAGCAATGATATTATCTAATCGTGTGTGAGGAGCAAGTTAAAAATAAAAAGCGCCTGGGGTGGAAACACGGCAACACTCCCAAGCGCTTTTTAATTTGTCAAAAATTGGATTGCTTGTGCAGTTTTGAAAATGTCACTCAATATACTTGCCATTTGATAGAAGTAGTGATATTGTTTATTTGTGTGTGAGGAGCAAGTTAAGAATAAAAAACGTCTGGGGTGGAAACACGGCAACACTCCCAGGCGTTTTTTAATTTGTATATATAAATTATAGAAATTAATGGTTTCAAAATAATTTCATATTTTTACTTCCAGTTAAAGACACGAATATTGTTAAAGTTAATCACGTCGACTTCTACACTCGGAAGATAATTTGCTAGCTTGAAGTCATCAGTTAGAACAAGATACTTACCTTTAGATAAAGTTAGGATTCCACTGTCAGTAAGTCCGAACTTGACAAATTTTTCAGTATTAACAGCATCTAAACTCTTTATGTAGTATTCATCCAAAAGAGCAACATTTTTAGTAAATTGAGCAAATATTTCAAAGCACTGAGAACGTTCAGGTTCAACAAGTTTATCGACAAAGTTAGAGACTTCAGTCAAAATATTTGGGGTTGTTACAAGTTTCCGAAATCTGACAATGATTCTTAGCAAAAGATCATAATCTTCTGGTATAAATTGCTGCGTTCGATTAAATCGGGTTATTCTTTCTCGATTGACCGTCCCAACAAAGTAGAGAAGTAGGATATTTGTATCAATTAAAATTCCCTTTTGGTGATAACGACGAATTAGGGAATTAATCACATCTTTCATACTTGTCTAATTTTCATTGCTTCTACTTCGCCAGTTTGAGAATTTATCTTAAAAAGTTTATATTCTCGTTCATACAAGATAGGGGTAGAAGCAAGAGAAGTAGGAATTAAGTCGTCCAATCGGCTTTTAGGAGGTTTTTTAGGAATATCAAACCCTAAAGTAATCAACCAGAAGCTTTTATCTTCAGAAAGTTCAACTTCTTCAAGTCTCAAATCTCCTAATGAAGAACCCATCATGTCTTGTATGGATTTTATGTATTCATAGGCAGCATTTACTGCTGTTTTGACATCGATCATAACCTTAGTTGCTCCCTAACTGAATTTACTAATTTAATACTTTTTTATCGTAATTTAACCTTGATTGCTGTAATTGGTTAGTACATAAGTAATAATATTTACTTTACCTATTTTTCAGATAATTTTAATAAAAATCAATTGAGTAAATTTTAATACTGAGAAATCTTTTGCAAAAACTCTCTAACTTCTATTGGTTTGCGGAGAATAATAACTTGCTGGTTTGGCCTTACTTGACTAAGTTTTTCTAAAATTCCAGGACGACGAGTAATTGGGTATGACCAGATATATTTGAGAAATTCCCAATTCAATCTTTCAGGACAATCTGATGCCATATCAGGTCTGGATTGTCCTGCATACATGAAGCGACGTTTAATCACTCGCGACAAACACAAAATCCGGGGAAAATCCAAAAAAATTACCGTATCTGCAACCGACAAACGAAGGTTGAGAGTACCGCCATAGTTACCATCCATAATCCAAGATTCTCGTCGGGTTAAGTCTTGGATAATACTTTGCCATTCAATTTTTGGAGTCTCAACCCAACCAGGATTTCAGTACCAAGCATCCAAGTGAATCACTTCTAAACCTAAGATGGTTCCCAGTTCGCAGGCTAGGGTAGATTTACCAGCACCTCCAGAACCAATGATTAAGATTTTCTTCACTTTAGATGTGCATCTCCCTTTTTAAGCTCAAAAGGTAAGCATTGCTTACCCAAATAACCGTCTTCAGAGCAACTCAATACGCCGCTACAATAGTACCACTACAAGGATTATGCCCAAATTATTGATATTATGACCACTGCTACGACCGTAAAAACTGAGTATGAAGCGATTATTGGTTTAGAAACCCATTGTCAACTGAGTACCAATACCAAGATTTTCTCTAATAGCTCTACGGCATTCGGCTCTGACCCCAATACTAACATTGACCCGGTTTGTATGGGTTTACCTGGAGTCTTACCTGTACTCAATCAAAAAGTATTAGAATACGCCGTCAAAGCTGGTTTGGCACTAAATTGTCAAATCGCTAAATATAGCAAATTTGACCGTAAGCAGTATTTTTATCCAGATTTACCGAAAAATTACCAAATTTCTCAATACGATCTACCGATCGCAGAACATGGTTGGTTAGAAATTGAGTTGGTAGATGCTGAGGGTAATCCGATTCGCAAACGCATTGGTATCACGCGTCTGCACATGGAAGAAGATGCGGGAAAATTGGTACACGCTGGTAGCGATCGCCTTTCTGGTTCTTCCTATTCTTTGGTAGATTACAATCGCGCAGGTATCCCATTAGTAGAAATTGTTTCCGAACCCGATCTGCGTTCTGGACAAGAAGCTGCTGAATATGCCGAAGAGTTGCGTCGGATTGTCCGGTATCTCGGCGTGAGTGACGGCAATATGGAACAAGGATCTCTGCGCTGCGATGTCAACATTTCCGTGCGTCCTGTGGGACGAAAGGAGTTTGGCACTAAGGTAGAAATTAAAAACATGAACTCCTTCAGCGCCATCCAACGGGCGATTGACTACGAAATTGAACGCCAAATCGCCGCCATCGAAGCAGGCGATCGCATTATCCAAGAAACTCGGCTGTGGCAAGAAGGCGCTCAATGTACAAGTAGTATGCGGGTGAAAGAAGGTTCTAGCGATTATCGCTACTTCCCCGAACCAGATTTAGCACCAATTGAGGTGTCAAATGCACAATTAGAGCAATGGCGTAGCGAACTACCAGAATTACCAGCCCAAAAACGCCATCATTATGAAAGCGAGTTGGGGCTTTCCGCTTACGATGCGCGAGTGTTAACAGAAGATCGTTCAATCGCTGAATATTTTGAAACTGCGATTGCATCTGGAGCAAATCCCAAAGCTGCTGCCAACTGGATTACTCAAGATATTGCAGCCTACCTGAATAAGCAAAAACTCACTATTACTCAAATCGCCCTAACTCCGACCAATTTAGCAGATATTATCACTCGCATTGAAACGGGCAAAATTAGCAATGCTCAAGCTAAACAAAAGTTGCCAGATTTGCTTAGTGGTATTTCTCCTGAGAAAGCCTTTGCTGGTCTTGAGTTAATCACCGATCCTAGTGTACTAGAACCCATTGTCGATGAAGTCATAGCCGCAAATCCCAAAGAACTAGAAAAGTATCGCAACGGTAACACCAACCTCAAAGGCTTCTTTGTCGGACAAGTTCTGAAAAAGACAGACAAACGTGCCGATCCTAAGCTGACCAACGAATTGGTCGAGAAAAAACTGAACGCCTAGAGTCTCGGTCAAGCTAGCTTTGCTGGGTGAGGAAGTAGGAGGGGCAGAGGGGCAGAGGGGACAAGGGGGACAAGGGGGACAAGGGGGAATTATTGAACAAATCTCTCCCAAGTCTTCCCCCTCTTCCTTGTCTCCCTTGTCTCTTCTCCATGCCCAATGCCCCATGCTCAATGCCCCATGCCCAATTCCCAATTCTCCAACTAAGTATTTTCCCGGTCTTGCTTCACACAATCTTCATATAAAAACTGGTGACAACCCTCATACGTAAAATGATATGCTGTGGTAAGTAGATGCACCCTGATGATCTGGAGAGCTGCCTAAGTAGCTCTCTTTTTTATTTTATTTTCGTGGTATTTACGGATAAATTTCAAAATTTTTAGAAATAGCCTCAATAAATAAGTATTAACCCTTAAAAAGTAAATTAGAGAGATTAGTAAGTAGCTAGGTGCAATTAAATATAAAACGCTCCAGTGTGTATTCACCAGCTTCGCTACGATTTTTCATTCCATCCATTACAGCGATCGCTAAATCGTATTCATTATCAAACATCTGTCCGGCAATTTCATGACTTTTAAGTTGATGCCACTGG
>NZ_JAVRBQ020000101.1:0-16252 GCF_034531215.2 Nostoc sp. ChiSLP03a | reverse complement strand
CATCAAGCAAGATTGCTTGGATCACTTTTTGCCGGAGGTCATAACTATAAGGTTTGGGCATCAGTTTCCCAGAGGTTCTACTGGAGCTTTCATCAAGGTCTACTTCCAGTTTATCGCTTAACCGCCTTGGCGGTTGCTATATCTCTATTTGTATTGTGTCTCCAATTAAAACGTATATGCGCTTTGTTCTTTCGTCCAGTCGCACTACGTTGATAGGCTGAAACATATTACTTGCTCTCACACCTCTACTGTAAAACGCTCTCAACTGTTCTGTTGTTGGTTCCATCTAGACTCCACTCTCAATAAAGCTATCAAGTAAGTCGCTAAGGCATTGAGCCGAGATGCACAACTTTCACGTCGCGCATCTTGGCTCAATACCATCAAGTCGAATGATGTCGCTTCTGATGCCACTGCCACGCGTCAGCAACAATATCTTTGATGGATGGATACTGAGGTTGCCAGCCTAAGACTGTTCTGGCTTTATCGCTGGTGCCAATGAGAACTGGGGGATCGCCAGGACGGCGATCGCGTTCTGCTACTGGTATCGAAGTTCCTGTCACTTCTTCGACTGCGGCTATGACTTCTCTGACGGAGAAACCGCTGCCATTGCTCAAATTAAAAACTTCGCTATCGCCACCTTTTAATAAATATTCCAATCCCAAAATATGGGCATCTGCTAAGTCGTTAACGTGAATATAATCGCGAATACACGTACCATCGGGCGTGGGGTAATTAGTGCCGAAAATTGAAATGGATTCTCGTTTCCCTAAAGCTGTCATTAGCACCAAGGGAATTAAATGGGTTTCTGGGTTGTGATCCTCGCCTAGTAAGCCATCGGGATTAGCACCAGCAGCATTGAAATAGCGAAAACGCACTGATTGCAAACCGTAAGCAACATCAAAATCAGAGAGAATCCTTTCTACCATCAACTTTGTCGCGCCATAGGGATTAATCGGATTTTGGGGATGAGTTTCTGGAATGGGCACGAATTCCGGTACCCCATAGGTGGCACAGGTAGAAGAAAAGACAAATTTCTTTACAGATGCTGTCAGCATTGCTTCTAACAGCGTCAAAGTACCAAGGACGTTATTGCGGTAATATTTGGCCGGATCGCTCACCGATTCCCCTACGTAGGCATAAGCAGAAAAATGCATCACTGCGGCAATATCGTGGGTTTTAAATACATGATCGAGCAAAGCGCGATCGCTTGTGTCCCCAATTATCAGTTCTACCTGTAAAATCTCTTCTACTAGATCGCGATGTCCATAGACCAGATTATCAAGTATGACAACGCCATAACCCGCTTTCTTCAAAGCAAGCACTGTATGAGAACCAATATATCCAGCTCCCCCCGTTACCAGAATAGTAGGCTTTCCAGGCGACATAGTTTTTCCTTTTGAGTCGATTACTTAATTAATTTAGTTTACCGGTACTAGATTACTCTTCTGGAAAATTATAAATAATAGACGCAGTGTCAAAAAATTGCACTAAAATCACTACGACGGTAGTCATTGGGTGTGAGGTTTGAGAAATTTTAAGTCAAACAGTACGATTACAATTTGACAATAAAATAAATCCATTTCCCGAAACCTCTAGGTTGAGTCTTACGGGTGACGCTTATAACGTCGCTATCAGTAAGAAGTCGCCAGTTGTTTTATGTATGGTTTCCCTGCATGGCAGTCTTTTCTGGGGGCAACCCCAATCGAAACGGACTGCCTCTCCTGACGGAGACGCTACGCGAACACCACCACACTGGCTCACCGAAGAGGCAGAGGGGAAAGGGGCAGGGAGCAGGGGGGAGCAAGCCCTTCCTCTCTGCGACAAGCGTTGCGGAGCATGGGTACGAACGCGAGTGCGTCTCGTTGGCGCAGCTTCTCGCAGAGAAGAGAAGCCCCGCCCCTCCAGGGCGCTCTTGCTGGGGCAAAGTACAAGCTCCGTCCCAGTTTTCCCCCTTGCTCCCTGCTCCCTGCTCCCCTGCCTCTTGTGACTGCACCAGAAAATTTGAGAGTTAGTCTATGTTTCTATTGTTAAGCCGGGTACTGCTGTGGCTGCTGATTGGCACTATCGTTTATTCTCTGTTCCAGCGATTTTATCCCTCTGGAACTTTTGTCGGACGATTAATCTTAGTCGTTATCTTGGTAATCGTAGCCCTATCATTTCTTAACCCCAGTGAACCTGCTGTGGCGTCGTTGTGGAGGATGTTATCTTTTCCACTCAAGCCTCTAGGAGCCTCTGTTTTACTGATGATTCTTGCCGCTCAGAAAATCAAAGGAGGTGGAATAGATAAACCAGGAGGATACTTGATCGGTTGGGCACTGACTATTTTGCTGTTAGCAAGTACACCAGCAGTCGCCTATTTCCTTTATAGAGCACCTCTAGCAATGACGGGCCAAACGTCTGTCGCAACTGCTACACCAACATCTGGAACACTGGTGGCATTAGGGCAACCCACCACAGCGAATATCTCAGATGTAACGGGGGATAGCATTCTTTCTTATAATTTGAGAGTGCCTCCCTATTTATTACAAGGAAGTCCTCAAGATATTCGCACACGCGGTTTACGACTTGAAGACTTTGTACCAAATTCGGAAACATTGCAATTGACAACAAGAACTTGGGAAAGTTATCTCCTTGAAATTTACAGGTTCTTGCGTGTTCAGCGGTAATCAAGGCAAGAGAACAATACTTGGTTCGTAGTAAGCGCTTGAGCCATGAATCAAAGGACTAAAGTCTTTACTACGAACTTATTTCTTCATTAAAGTTGCTGTGATGGACTACTAGTAATGAATGGCAATAACTATCCAGTTAAAAGGGGTAACAAAAGCTGAATTTATAACAAGCGATATTCCCTCTGCATAGCTGCCTTCTTGGACTAGCAGTTAATCTAGATGATAAAGTTGCACAATTGCTTTAATGGCAAAATCTCGACGAATCGCTAAACTCAGTGCTTACCTACGACCCCATTGGCGGGAAGCCTCCTTGGGCATTCTCGCTTTGTTGTCTGTCAATGCACTGGGTGTTTATATCCCTTGGTTGATTCGTGCTGGTGTTGACAAACTCTCGACAACCTTCAGCTGGAACCAAATACTACATTACGTAGTAGTTATTGTCTTGCTTAGTTCGGCAATGTGGCTAATGCGGATGGCATCACGCATTTGGCTATTTGGGGTGGGGCGTCAGGTAGAATTTGACCTGAAACAACGGATTTTTGAACACTTACTGAAACTGGAGCCTGGTTATTTTGCCACTAATACTGCTGGCGATTTGATTAGTCGCGCTACTAGTGATGTGGAGAATATCAAGCGGTTATTGGGTTTTGCGGTTTTGAGTTTGGCAAATACGATGTTTGCCTACGCTCTGACACTGCCAGTAATGCTGACAATTAGCGTGGATCTCACCCTAGCCGCCCTGGCGGTATACCCTTTTATGCTCTTATTGGTGAGTCTGTTTAGCGATCGCTTACGCAAACAACAAGCAAAAGTCCAAGAGCAACTCTCTGACATCAGCGAACTCATCCAAGAGGATATCAGTGGCATTGCCTTAATAAAAATCTATGCTCAAGAAGCAAACGAGCGTCGAGCTTTTGCCAAGAAAAATCAGCAGCTATTGACTGCTAACCTGGAATTGGCAAAACTTCGCAATACGCTGTTTCCGCTAATTGGTGGGTTAGCTAATATCAGTTCGCTGGTGATCATCTGGCTAGGGTCGGCACGGATGTCTGCTGGGACACTTCAGGTTGGCGATTTTTTAGCATTGTTAATTTATGTAGAGCGTCTAGTTTTCCCCACTGCCCTTTTAGGATTCACAATTACTGCCTACCAACGCGGTGAAGTTAGTATCGATAGGCTTGAAGCTATTCTCTCTGTCACACCAAAAATAAAAGATGCAGCCGATGCCATACATCTGCCAGTGGCTGAACTTAAAGGCGAACTAACAGCTAAAAATCTCACCTATAATTACCCTGGTTCCACGACTTCAGCTTTAGCAAATGTTAACTTTACCATTGCTCCTGGAGAAACTGTAGCGATTGTTGGGGCAATTGGTTCGGGAAAATCTACTTTGGCCAATGCTTTACCGCGCTTGTTGGATATTGAATCAGGACAATTGTTTTTAGATGGGGTAGATATTACTAAGATCGCTTTGACAGATTTACGAGGTGCGATCGCCTACGTTCCTCAAGATAGCTTTCTATTTAGCACTACAATCAAAAATAATATTCGCTACGGCGATCCAGTTAGCGAACAACAGCAGGTAGAAGCTGTCGCTAAACTTGCCCAAATTGAATCAGAAATCCAGAATTTTCCCCAGCAATATGAAACTATTGTTGGCGAACGCGGTATTAATCTTTCGGGCGGTCAACGCCAACGTACTGCTTTAGCTCGTGCAATGTTGGTCAATGCTCCAGTGTTAATTTTGGATGACGCTCTCTCTAGTGTAGATAATCAAACAGCTACGAAAATCCTCAAAAATCTCTCCAGTGGTACTGAACGTAAAACAGTAATTTTTATTACGCACCAATTATCAGCGGCGGCGGCAGCTGACCGAATTTTTGTCATGGAAAAAGGAAAAATTGTGCAGGTCGGAAATCACTTGGAACTTTTACAACAACAGGGCTTATATAGAACTTTGTGGAGCCAACATCAAGTTGAGGAATTACTGCGGTGAAGGAGGCAGGGGGCAGAAGGCAGGGGGGCAGGGAGCAGGGAGCAGGGAGCAGAAGGCAGAAGGAAAGAATTATGATTGAGTTAGGGACTAGGGATTGGGAAGATTTGAATGGAGATTAGGGATTGGGTAATCAGCTCAAAAATGATGTTCGGGGCTATTACCCATAGCAAATTTTGAAATATTTTCCCAGTCCCCAGTCCCCAGTCCCTTTTACGCTTGGCTGAAATTGGGGAATCCTTCTTGGGCACGACCCGTTGAAGAAAAATTCAGAAATTCCGACTTTACTGAAGGATTGTAAATTAGGTCTAGCAAAATAATTGCATTTGTCATAGCTTTATAGTTATAGAACTATTGACTCGCTCGCCTCATCACTCATGGTTAACACCCTACCCAAGCCAGAAACTAAAACCCCCAGCAAAGAAACTGTACTTACCCCCCGGTTTTACACTACAGATTTTGAAACCGCAGCCAAGCTGGATTTGTCTGCCCAGGAAACGGAATTGCAGGCGATGTTGACAGAAATGCGGACAGACTACAACCGCCACCATTTTGTCCGGGATGAAGCGTTTGAGCAGTCTTGGGAACACATTGACGGTGAAGCAAGGCAGGCGTTTATAGAGTATTTGGAACGTTCTTGCATTTCTGAGTTTTCCGGCTTCTTGCTATTCAAGGAATTATCCCGCAAGCTGAAAAATCGCAGTCCAGTGCTAGCGGAAATATTTCAAATGATGGCGCGTGATGAAGCCCGCCACGCCGGATTTCTCAACAAAGCAATGGCTGATTTTAAACTCTCCCTTGATTTAGGCGCTGTTACTAAAACCCGCACTTATACATTTTTCCCGATTGAATGGGTACTTTACACCGTTTACCTCTCAGAAAAAATCGGTTACTGGCGTTACATTATTATTTTCAGGCATCTAGAAAAGCACCCAGAAAACCAGTTTTACCCGATATTCCGCTACTTTGAGAGCTGGTGTCAAGACGAAAACCGCCACGGAGATATATTCAAGGCATTATTGCGTTCTCAACCGCAACTTTGGAACACCTGGAAATCTAGGCTGTGGAGTCGCTTTTTCTTGCTGTCAGTATTTGCTACCCACACCCTGACAGTTCATGAACGTTCTGGGTTCTACAAATCATTGGGACTTGATGCCACAGAATTTGATATCCAAGTTGTCCGCAACACCAATGAAACCGCAGGACGGGCTTTTCCTGTAATGTTGAATACCGAACATCCCCAGTTTTTCCCACGTCTGCAACGCTGTGCAGGTTACAACTTGAAAATTGCAGAGATTGAAGGCAGTTATAATCCGAAATTGATGAAGCTAATTCGCAAACTACCTTTGATTGCAGCAATTGTTTGGAATCTGCTGTTAATTTACCTCATCAAACCAATTGATACTGAAGCCCTGCGGGGAACGGTTCGTTAGCTATTTATTAGACATTTGCTGGTGAAATTAATTATGTGTTCTGAATAACGCATAATTAATTTCCCTAGATGTCAATTTTTGAATATTTGGGTAGCTGAATAATGACAAAACTAGACTAAAGTCTATACATAAGAATGTCAATAAAATAGTTATATTTTTGTATAGAAGATACTGGAATGCAATAGATAAGAGGTTATTAATTAATCTAGAAAATGTAGGAATTGAGAGATGAGCGACATTAAAAGACAAGCCGCTTTGCCTTTAACCACATGGAAGCGGCCCCACATAGGGACATCACATTTTACGAATCCATCGCTTGTCTCATCCAATATTCCCACATTGGCCAATCCAACACGCGGTTTTGGTTTACCAACAAATAATAATACTGCGCTCAATGGCGACCTTCAAGAAGCCACGTCTGCTAATGAGCAATTATTAGAACCAGAAGCTATTAAAGAAAAACCTCTTGTTCATGACATTAGTCGGATATCTTTGCGTCGTCCACAGCCGCAACTTATAGGTAGCCAGCCAAAAGACCAGTATGAGCAGTCAGCTGACCAGATTATGCTTCTACCTAGACTTAAGTCAAATATAAATATCGGTGCAATAGATTCACATATAGTACAACGAGAATGTGCAGATTGTGAGCAAGAAGAACAAGAAGTAGAAACCGAGTTGTCACTACAACGCGTTAGCGATCGCAGCGTTCAAACTCAAGATAATATTGAGAGTCAGTTAAATAATAGTAAGGGTGGAGGAAGCCCGTTATCTCCCGAAGTGCGAAACTTTATGGAACCACGCTTTGGTAGTAAATTCGACGATGTGCGAGTACATACTGACTCCAATGCTACGCAGATGAATAAGTCGTTGAGAGCGCAAGCCTTTACTCATGGTAGTGATATTTACTTTAGCGCCGAGAAATCACCTGGTAATAACGAGTTGACAGCCCATGAACTAACCCATGTGGTACAGCAGACAGGCAAAGTGCAAAAACAAAGCGATGCATCTACAGTACCAGCCCCTGTTGAACAGACTAGTGGTATGCCGCCCAAAAAAGGCACAACTAAAATTGACAAAAAAAATACTACAATTACTGCTTCTGGAAAAAATATTACCGAAGCAATTACAAACTTAACATCACAAGGAAAGGGCGAAGCGGGCAGTGTTACTTGTGCCCCCGAAAAAGATGTCAAAACTTACCAAGCAGAAGATAAATCTGATGAAATTGTCTACGAAGCAGATGTCTTAGTAACAGAAACTAAGGCAATGCCCGTCTGGACGGAACTCGACCAACAGTGCGAACCTGTTAAAAAAGAATGGGCAAGGTTTTATAGCGCTCTTGATACACACGAGAATGGGCACATTAGTATTGACGAGAAGGCTTTTAAGGATTTACACAAAAAGCTTCTTGGCAAAACAACCTCAGCATCTGACAAGATTTTTAACGATACTTACGCCCAAGCAAATACTGATAATAATGCTTACGACACCACGACGAAACACGGACTCACTCAAGGTACCGGAGTAACTCCGGTACAGTGCGGCCCAGAAAAAGTTTCTCAAAGTGGAAATGAATCGGATGCAAAAGTAGAGGTTCAAACTCAACAATAAAGGCGAAAACACCAAAATAACACAGACCTGCTAATCATTTTCGCGTTTACACTGTTTGGAATCAAATTGAGAAATTACAAAAAGAACTCCGAATCATACGGAAGCTACTTGGCTTGACTACAGTGCAAGAAGTGTCAACGGCGAATTTCTCCACAAGGTGCTTGATTCTTCTGGCTGTCTGTGATAGTTTTTTTTGTACAAACCACAAAATACTGTAATCTTATCAAGATACCGTTGTTTTCAAATTTCGTTAACCTATTTACACAGATTGGGAGTTAAGAATAAATAGCTAATCTATCGAGATTATTTATTGCAGGGAATACATTGCGAACCAACAAACTAGAAATTAATCTCTAAGCCAGGGCAACCTTATGAGCAAAATACGTGCTGTGATTGTTGATCCCAATGTGCCGGGGCGTTTGGCACTGAGTGAAGTGACTGCACCCAAGCCTGCCCCAGATGAAGCTCTAGTGAGGGTAGCGGCAATTTCCCTCAATCGAGGAGAGATAAAACGTTCAACCACTGCTGAGGCTGGTTGGCAGCCTGGTTGGGACTTGGCAGGTGTAGTGGAAATCCCCGCCGCCGATGGTTTGGGGCCTCCCCAAGGGGCGCGTGTAGTTGGCTTGCGTCGTGCTGGTGCTTGGGCAGAACTCGTATCTGTTCCCACCAATGCTTTAGCAGTAGTGCCATCATCAGTATCTTTTGCTCAAGCTGCCACATTGCCTGTAGCGGGTTTAACTGCATACCATGCGGTGTTAAAAGGTGGTTCACTTTTGGGTCGGTCAGTTTTGGTTACAGGCGCATCAGGAGGCGTAGGTTACTTCGCTATCCAGTTGGCGCAACTGTCAGGAGCGCAAGTTGTAGCACATATTCGTCAAGCTGGCTATGAAACTTTAGTTAGAGAAGCAGGGGCGCAATCGGTGGTGATTGGCGAAGACCTTTCACCTGCCAGCGAGTATGGGCCCTACGATCTAATTGTAGAGTCAGTTGGTGGCAAGACTTTGGGGGTAGCCCTTGGCTTACTGGCACAGGATGGAAAAACTGTGCTGTATGGAGTATCTGGGGGAGCTGAAGTGACATTCAACGCGGCTCAATTTTTTGGGACTGGTAGCGTCAGCCTGTATGGTTTACGTCTGTTCGATGAGTTGAGATTTGAATCAGCAGCAGTCGGTCTAAAACGGCTTTTGAGTCTAGTAGAAGCAGGTGAGTTACATCCTCACATTGATTTAGAAGCTTCTTGGACAGAAATAGCTGATGTGGCCCAACAACTACTCGATAGGCGTTTTCCTGGCAAAGCTGTGTTGCACATTTCAAAATAATTCGTAATACTCGCCAAAGGCGAGAAGCAAGCTACGTAATTCGTAATTCGTAATTAATTTTTTCATGCACTAATTTATTCAGAAAGACTAATGTTTTTCCTTGTTGCAATCAGGCAGATTTATTTGTGAGGTGAGAATTACGAATGATGAATTAAGAACTACGAATTATGCTGACTTTTGGTTCAAACTAGATCGGCTTGTAGCCATTAGTAATCTCAAGATAGATCGCCCAAAAGGGACATCACATCCACGTTATCCATCCTTTGTTTATCCGTTGGACTATGGATATTTGGAAAACACTCGCTCTGGAGATGGAGCCGATATTGATGTCTGGATAGGTAGTTTGTCTAGTAAAAAAGTCACCGCCGTCATTTGTAGTGTTGATTTGGAAAAACGGGATACAGAAATCAAAATACTTCTGGGCTGCACTTCTGGGGAAAATCAAACCATTTTGGATATCCACAATACAGGCTTTCAATCAGCAATATTATTGGTTCGCAATTAAATTATTTACATTTTTGAGGGTAAGTTTGTATGAGTTTAGAACTAAAACTATCAGGTAAAACTGCGATCGTTACAGGAGGAAGTGCGGGAATTGGATTAGCTACTGCCAAAGCACTTTATAGTGAGGGTGTGAATGTGGCGATCGCAGCCCGCAATCAAGAAAGACTAGAAAATGCAGTAGCTGCTATCCAGTCCTTACCTAGTTCTGGCGCTAAAGTTATTGCCATCAGCGCCGATCTAACGAAAGCAGAGGATGTTGAAAAAGTTGTCTCTACAACATTAGCCCAATTTAATCAGATTGATATCTTAATTAACAATGCCGGATCAGCCCGTGCTGGGTCTTTCCTAGAATCCACTGATGATTTATTTTTGGATGCTTGGAACTTAAAATTATTGGGCTATATCCGCTTAGTTAGAGCCGTCGTTCCCCATCAAAAAAGTCGCGGTGATGGGCGGATTGTCAATATAGTCGGTGGTGCAGGACGGACACCTCGTCCGAACTTCTTAGCTGGCGGTACAAGCAATGCTGCTTTGCTGAATTTCACAAAGGGCATTTCTAAAGAGCTAGCCGAGTACAAAATTCGGATTAACGCTATCTCCCCTGGTGCTACTGCTACTGAGCGTGCCGAGACTTTAGCGCGGCAAAATGCCCAAGCGCAAGGCATCACCGTTGAGCAAGTAAAGGCACAAAATATCCAAAGTATTCCTTTAAAAAGAATCGCCCAGCCAGAAGAAATCGCCGCGCTGGTGCTATTTTTGGTGTCCGATCTTGCTGCATCGATTACAGGAACAGAGATTATCGTTGATGGCGGATCTACCCCTGGTGTTTAACGGTAAAAACGCGATGAATCAGACGCGATTCATCGCGTCTCTACATTTGTCAAAACATAAATTTCTTGGAGATAAAAACATGGGTTCTCAATACTTTGATATCAAACCAGTTGCAGGACGTATTGGTGCTGAAATCATTGGTGTTAATCTGAGTTCTAACCTCAGCGATGATATCATCAGCGATATTCGCAAGACTCTAGTCAAATACAAAGTTATCTTTTTCCGCGGTCAGCAACAGCTTGATGCTGATGGACAGGTTGCTTTCGCTCGTCGTTTTGGTGAACTCACTACAGCCCACCCCACTGTACCATCGCTGCCAGAAAACCCAGAAGTCTTAGACCTGAATTATGGGCGTACCACTTCCCGCGCCAATAGCTGGCATACAGATGTAACATTTGTAGACCGTCCTCCTCTCGGTTCTATTTTACGAGCGCTTGAAATTCCGCCAACTGGTGGCGATACAATCTGGGCAAACTCCGTAACTGCATACCAAGATTTACCTATTCATCTGCGTAATCTTGCAGACCAACTTTGGGCAGTACATAGCAACAAATACGATTATGCTACTGCATTCGACCTACCTGAAGATGCCAAAGCTTACCGAGCTATCTTCACCTCCACTGTATACGAGACTCTGCACCCAGTTGTACGCGTCCATCCCGAATCTGGGGAGCGGGGGCTATTCATCGGCGGATTTGTGCGCCAGTTCCGTGGCTTATCAACAACTGAATCAGATGACATTCTGCGGCTGTTACAAGCATATATCACACGTCCTGAGAACACAGTCCGGTGGCGTTGGCAAGTTGGTGATGTTGCTTTTTGGGATAATCGGGCTACTCAACATTATGCGATCGCAGATTACGGCGACCAGCCCCGCCACGTTCAACGAGTTACAATTGTCGGCGACCTTCCAGTTGGCATCGATGGTAAACAAAGTGAAGCCATTAAGGGAGATGCTTCTCAGTACAACCGACGTGAGGTAGTGACTGCATAATATTTGGGCATTGGGCATTGGGCATTGGGCATGGGGAATAGGAGAGAGATCAGTCTTTGATACTTGTGAACGAGTGTTTAATACTCGTGAATGAGTCTTTGAGCTTCATTAATGAGGCTTTGAACTCCACTTCCCTGTTCCCTCCCCCTTGCTGGCTTAACCTTCTGCTGACTAATGGCGATCGCGCTTTTTTATGAAACTTTTCTATACACCTAACTCGCCTTATGCACGCATTGCACGGGTAGCAACACTAGTAGTCTGTCAATAAATAATTGATGGATAAATTAAAAGTAGAGACGGCGATTTATCGCGTCTCTTTAACCGTCTGGCAGTATTCTTGAAGCGACGGCTTTGATTTCCTCAAACTTCATCTGGTTTGTTATTCCAGTGATTTTAACAATACAATCAAGTCGTCTCTAAGGAAACTTTTTATCGTGTTGGGCATCCTGACGGTTCTTGTATCCTCCTTTGTTTTGACGTTTCACAACGTTACTGTCCGAGTTTTGTTTTCAGAACATCTTGTACTAGGTTTATTTTTACTCGGTGGATACGTTAAACCGGATTTGCAGAATTCCTTCTTGCTGATGTTCATGCGAATGCTGCTGGTGGTTCCATTCATGGCATCTTTATCATTTAAGCTGTATCCATCTGCTTGGACAGAATTTCAAGACTTGTTCGCCCGCAAGCGTAGGGATGTTCTAATTCAAGCTCTTGGCTGTGGAGTGCTGATGTTTGTATATATCGCCTCACTCTACATTGCTATTGGCTTGATTCCCACAGGTATTGCCTTAACCCTTTTCTTTACTTATCCCGTATTTACAGCGCTGCTATCTTGGAGGTTTTTTGGCGATCGCCCCACATTGTTCCGTTGGCTAGTAATGGCTATTATTCTGATAGGAAGCGCTCTCACCATTCCCCAATTTTCTGCTACCTACAGCAGTCATACCATTGCGATCGGTATTTTCGCTGGTTTTGGCGCTGGGATCGTTTATGCCTTTTATTGCATCATTGCTCAAAAATGTTTAGAAAAATTCCATCCAATTCCTTTTACGTGGATCAGTTTTGCCTGTACTCTACTACTCTCCGGTATTAGCTTACTGTTCTGGCCAGTTAATAACGCCCAACTTGACTGGACACCCCTATGGATTGGCAGCATATTTTCTGGTCTTGTCAGCTTTCTCGGACACACTCTAAACAATGTGGGGATTCAGATGGTTGGCGCATCTACCGCTTCTATAATCGGCTCTAGCAGTCCAGCATTGACAGCGTTAATGGCATGGATAACGATTAGCGAAACTTTAAACGTGATTCAGAGTGTAGGGATTGGTGTTGTCACATTGGGGATCGCCTTACTTAGTGCAGAAGGGTTTATGAAATCGTTCAAAATTAGGAGTTGAATTGGGTATGGGGCATGGGGCATGGGGCATGGGGTAATTTTAGAACGTTACTTTCTTAATTACGAATTACGAATTACGAATTAAAATATGCCTTTCTCCGCTATCCTCTTCGATCTTGACGGGACTTTAACAGATCCGAAACCTGGCATCACTGGTTGCATTCAGTATGCACTCTCTGAACTTGGTTACAAACCACCGAATGCTGATGAATTAAATTGGTGTATTGACCCGCCACTGAAAGATAGCTTTTCGCAATTACTCAATACCTTGGATGGTACAGTACTTGAACAAGCTCTTTTACTATATCGTCGTCGTTTTGCCACAATTGGATTATTTGAAAACTCACTTTATCCCCAAATTACAGAAGTTTTAAAAGCAATTCGTTTTGCTGGTTATAAAACTTTTGTTGCAACTTCTAAACCATATATTTATGCTACGCAAATTATTGAATATTTTGGCTTATCATTGCTTTTTGATGGCATTTATGGTAGTGAACTTGACGGAACGCGGAGCATAAAAGGTGACTTAATTCACCATATTTTATTAACAGAAAAACTTTTACCCTCTACTGTGGTGATGGTAGGCGATCGCTCACATGACATCATTGGAGCCAAGCACAATCATATCGCCTCAATTGGTGTTACCTATGGCTATGGAACTGAAGAGGAATTAAAAGCTCATGGTGCTGACTTGATTGCCCATTCTCCAAGTGATATTCCCAAATTAATAATTCGTAATTCGTAACTCAAAATAATGCCGCCATCATTAACGTTTATCCATAGTTTGCTGTTGTTTAGTACTGCTTTTATTGCAGGCGGCTTAAATGCTGTAGCGGGTGGTGGAAGCTTTATCACGTTTCCAACTCTCATCTTTACAGGTGTCGCCCCGATCGCAGCTAACGCCACTAATAATACTGCAATTTGGGTGGCTTCCTTAGCCAGCGCTGGAGCATATCGTCAAGATTTGGGCATTGAGCGACGAGATTTTTTACTTCTATGTGGTGTCAGTTTAGTTGGTGGCATGATTGGCTCCATAGCTTTGTTGTATACATCGCCAGATGTCTTTAAAAAGCTGATTCCCTATCTATTGCTGCTAGCAACAGTTGTATTTACCTTTGGCGAACCGTTCAAAAAGTGGTTGCAGCGTAAAAGCCAGAATACATCACCGGAACCTGTACCGTTGTTTAATTTGGTACTGGCTCAACTAGCGATCGCCATCTATGGCGGTTTCTTCGGCGCAGGTATAGGGATTTTAATGCTGGCAACTCTGACATTGTTAGGTATCAAAAATATCCACAAAATGAATGCTTTTAAAACATTTTTAGGGAGTTGTATTAATGGTATTGCGATCGTTCCATTTCTTTTTGCTGGTGTGATTGCTTGGCATCAAGCTATTTTGATGGCAGTTGGTGGCTCTCTTGGTGGTTACTTAAGTGCCCATTATTCTCGTAAACTTGAACCGCACTTAATTCGGAAATTTGTGATGATTGTTGCCTTTACGATGACTGCCTACTTTTTTATTCACGGTTAAGAACTGGGAACGACTCAGGGGTGATGTATGCAAGCATCAAACAAATCACAGGTCATGCTGCGTGCTTTTATAGCAAGGGACTGGGGACTGGTGACTGGGGATTGGGTGAAAAGTCTTGTTGTGTCTAAGTTTTATCATCTGTTAATGTCCTAACCACGTTGGCTGTTGCTATAGTTCTAGAAATTTTTGCCTGTACTACACAGATCAGGCAATTTCTCTAATTGGTACGTCAATGACTCAAGTGGCTACTAGTTGGTTAGTATATCGCCTCACCGATTCATTCCGCTTGGTTGCTAGGTCTAGTGGGCTTTGCCAGCCAAATCCCCACACTTCTATTGATTCCTCTGGGTGGAATCATTGCCGTCAGATTACTGCCACATAAATCCGCGTGACGGCAAAAAATGCAGTAATTTTAGCAACATGCATCCAATGAAATAATTATTGTAAAAAGCAGACAAATAGAAGTTTAAATATGCGAAATTCATTTGATTGGATTTTATTAAAATCTAGACATGTATTAAGAGCTGATTCGTAAAGAAAATCTTAAGGATACTCAAATCATTGCGAGGTCTGAGTTTCAGCGAATAAGTGCATTATTGGCTCAAATTCCTGAAAAGTATACAAGACAAGGACTTTACTTGAGTTTACAAATTAGCTCTAAAAGATAAATGGATTTCAGTACGGTCTGATACTTGCCAAATGCCTAATGGAACAATAGTTGAACCCTATTATGTTCTGGAATATCCAACATGGGTAAATGTTGTAGCTTTAACCAAAAATCAAGAAGTTATTTTAGTAAAGCAATATCGCCACGGTCTGAAAAAAACAATTCTAGAATTGCCCAGTGGTGCTGTAGAGACTGAAGATTTTTTTCCAATAGAAGCTGCAAAACGCGAATTATTAGAAGAAACTGGTTACACTAGCAATCATTTTATTGAAACTGGTATATTATCACCAAACCCAGCTACTCATACCAATTTAACTCATTGTTTTTTAGCAACAGATGTGGAATGTGTAGCTGATTTAAAGTTAGACGTTACAGAACAAATTGATGTAGTTTTATTACCCCTAGAAAAGGTAATTGAAGGTATTGAGAATAATGTATTACTGCAAACATTACATATTAGTTCATTATTCTTCGCTCTCAAAAAACTTGGTAAAGTGCAATTTTATTAGTCATCTGGCTAGAGTTGCCTTTGTCAATAGTCCTTACTACGTACCAGACATAAAGGAGGATTCATTAATGATATTGGAAACTCAACGCCTATTGCTGCGGGAAATGACGCTTTCTAACCTTGACGCGCTACTGCTTGTCCTCGGTGATGCAGAGTCGATGCGCTACTACCCAAAGCTCTTTGACCGCGAGATGGTGGAAAAATGGATTGACCGACATCGCCACAACTACGCACAGCATGGCGTAGGCTTATGGGCGATGGTTCTTAAAGCAACGGGCGAGGTAATTGGCGACTGCGGACTGGTTTGGCAAGAGGTCGAGGGACATCGAGAACTCGAAATTGGCTATCATGTCCGCCGCGACCAACAAACACAGGGTTACGCCACCGAAGCCGCGTATGCTTGCCAAGACTACGCCTTTAACGTACTGGGTTGCGATCGCGTCATTTCTTTGATTCGCCCAGAGAACATCCCCTCTCGGCGCGTAGCTGAGAAGAACGGACTCAAGGTTGTTCAGAAAACACTCTGGCGCGACATACCGCACTATATATATGCTGTGCAGCGCTCAGAAAGTAAACTTTTTGCAACAAGTAATTTCAGAAGCAGAGAAGTTTAATAATTTCTGTACCAACGTTGAGGCTGTTCACGGGAACATAGTTATACCAATTTAATGTGAAGTTGCACATATCTTGATCCCCCTAAATCCCCTTAAAAAGGGGGACTTTGATAGATGTTTTTCCGGTTCCCCCTTTTTTAAGGGGGGTTAGGGGGGATCGAATTCTATGCAGCTTTATAAAA
>NZ_JAVRBQ020000100.1:0-21559 GCF_034531215.2 Nostoc sp. ChiSLP03a | reverse complement strand
TTTAATCTAATTCAGTATCTGTATTTTTGAGTTAATTGAGGTGGCGGTTGCGCGACGTGCAACCGCCACTTCGTCCTGAACGAGCGCACGACTATTCAAGTGCAAAGTACCCACAGCTTGATAACCCGCAACTTGGGTTAATATCCAAATAAAATCGCAAAGCTCAGATCCCCGACTGTCTAAGAAATCGGGGATCTTGTTTTTAAAATAATTTTCTCCATTATCAGGAAATGACTAAAAACAAATTGGAGTAACAAGTAGAAACTAAATCAGGAACCAAAACCTCTGGGAACTCCAGAGGTTTTTCTCTATTGATCGTAGAAGCGATCGCTCCAGCATACACTTCTAAAAAGCAGCAAAAATTGTCGCCCCTATCAGGTTAACTAGAGTAAGCTGAATTTAGGTTTCAACTATCGGGAGTGGAGATGATGTTGTTGGAATTAAAGCGCATCCATGTTCCACCAGGACAAAGAGTGCTACTACGAGATGTAACCTGGCAGGAATTGGAAACAATTCTAGAAGATTTAGGGGAACACCGGGCAGCACGAATTGCTTATGATAGGGGAATACTGGAGATTATGGCACCACTGCCAGAACATGAATATGACAAAGAAATTATTGGTGATTTAGTCAAAGCGCTTCTAGAAGAGTTGAGTACTGAATTCATCAGCCTTGGTTCTACTACTTTCAAAAACCAAGCAATGGCTCAAGGTATAGAACCCGACCAGTGTTTTTATATAAAAAATGAATCTAAGATTCGCGGCAAAAAGCGGCTAGATTTAGCAGTAGATCCTCCTCCAGATTTAGCTCTAGAAATTGATATTAATTCTCGCACTCATCCTAATATTTATGAAGCGCTAAAAGTGCCAGAACTTTGGCGTTTTGATCGAGGAAAGCTCAAAATTAATGTTTTGCAAGACGGACATTATATAGAATCTCAACAAAGCCTAAATTTTCCTCTATTCTCACTAATTGAAATCATTCCTCAATATCTAGAGCAAAGTAGAACAGCAGGTAGAAATGCAACCCTCAAAGCTTTTCGTCTTTGGGTACAAAAACAGATACAACAGCAATAACTTATGCTGTCACCGTAATTCACAACATACAGAGGATTTCAAGTTAGTGAAATACACAAGCTAAGAGGTTGTTTGAAAAGTGGTTGGCTGTGATTTTAGGCACTAACCGATCCCCCCTCCTTAAAAAGGGGGGAACCGGAATCAAAGTCCCCCTTTTTAAGGGGGATTTAGGGGGATCTAGAACGTTTTGTTACCGAGAAGAAAACTTTTCAAACATCCTCTAAGTCTCAAAGCTTCTCTTGGCGAATGAAATGTGCGTCTATACATTCAAATTTTTTGAGTCCACCAAGTATTTGTCAAAAACAATAGGTTATGATGCTCCCGTCTTTGTCACATATTCTCACGTTAAAACTAAATTCACCGACATGGTTAACGAAGCCCAACACTTACCCCTGCTCTACACTGCATCTAAAAATTTGTAGGACAGCAATTAAATATAATCGCTGTCCTACAAAATCGAAATACAAATTAGCTATTGAAACAAGTGTTTATGCAGGTTCAGGAATTAATACTGTGTCAATCACATGAATCACACCGTTATCAGCTTCCACATCTGGTGTAATAACTGTCGCATTATTGATTTTCACAGCACCATTAGATGCATCAATTTTGATGCTACTTCCTTCAACGGTTGGAGCAGAGTCTAAATTGACCACATCTGCTGACAACACTTTCCCTGAAACAACATGATAAGTTAAGATTCTTGTCAGTAGTGGAACGTCAGCAAGCAGCGAGTCTACTGTCCCTTCATGTAGCTTAGAAAATGCTTCGTCAGTTGGTGCAAAGACCGTAAATGGGCCAGCGCCCTTGAGGGTATCCACTAAACCAGCAGCTTGTACTGCTGCTACTAAGGTATTAAAGGAACCAGCATTAACAGCAGTATCAACAATGTCAGCCATATCTTTTATAAATTTCTGTATCTTTCGTTACTGAAAATATACTTTTATTCAAACTATTACTATCTATCCACAGATAGGTTAAATTTTGTTAATGACTTGATGCCAACAAGATATTGTTTGGTGCTGGCAGACAAAGGATACGATGCTGATAAGCGCGTGATTGAACCCCTGCAAGCCCAAGGCAATAACTGTCATGATTCCGCTCAAGTGCAACCGCAGGAATCCTCGTGATTACGACTTGGACTTGTACAAAGCTCGTTATTTAATTGAAAACTTCTTTGCTAAACTCAAACAGTACCGGGCGATGCCTACGCAACTCGCTATGATAAACGGGCAACCAACTTTCTAGGTGCTATTTATATTTATCTGGCTGCTTCTGTCATCTGGCTTAATTTATGACACACCCTAGTAATAGCGGATAAATTGTACTTCTTTGAAGTCATTACTACCGCATTTTAATCTATGTTTTTTAAACCCAAAACATTTTTATCATCGCTTGCATTATTACTCAGTTTTGCAACTCTATTTCTTAGTTCTGGGATTATTCTTCCGGCTCCAAATATGTTTTTACTCACCCTTGCAGTGGGAGCGCCAGAAGTCAGTCCTTGGTTATTTTTATTAAATTTGCTCTTTTTATTGCTGTCTTTATTCTATATCCGTCGCTGTCAACTACAACGTTTAGTTTGCATTTTCAGTTTCATCGGATTCCTAATTTGTGGATGGGTGCTAGTAAATATTCCACCAACTCAAATGCAGATGGCTAAAGCGATGAAACAAGGGCTGGGAGCAAATTATCTAGAGCAAATTCCAGTCAAAGTAAGGGCTAATATGCAAACCCATTCCTTTGACTTAGTTAATTTCTTTCGGGGTATTAGATTAGGGAAAACGCGTCATCAAAAAGATATTCTCTTTGCTTCTCCTGGGGGAATGCCTTTAAAAATGGAAGTTTATCAACCCCCAGAGGTAGGGAAATATCCAGCAGTGGTAGTAATTTATGGTGGAGCGTGGCAATATGGCAATACTCATGCCAATTCTGAGTTTAATCAATATATTGCTAATCATGGATATACGGTATTTGCGATCGACTATCGACACGCACCTAAATATCAGTTTCCATCTCAGTTAGATGATGTGCGTACAGCCCTAAATTTTATTCGCAAACATGCAGCTGAATATGAAGCCGATTCAGAACGTATGATACTTTTAGGACGTTCTGCTGGCGCACATCTAGCAATGCTAGCGGCTTATCAACCCGATGCACCACCCATTCGTGCTGTGGTGAACTATTACGGGCCTGTTAACTTAACTGAAGGATATAAAACACCACCAAATCCCGATCCGATAAATACCCGCGCTGTTTTAAAAGCATTTCTTGGTGGTTCTTTAGAAGAATTGCCTAATCAGTATCAAATTGCTTCACCGATAAATTACCTAACGCACCCTTTACCGCCAACTTTATTAATTTACGGCAGTCGCGACCATTTGGTGCAAGCGCGATTTGGCAGACAGATGTACGAACGTTTACATGACTCTGGCAACACTGCGGTTTTTCTAGAAATTCCTTGGGCAGAACACGCTTTTGATGCTGTTTTCAACGGTGTAAGCAATCAATTAGCGTTGTATTATACTGAGAGGTTTTTGGCTTGGGCATTGTTCAGGCCATGATTTGATTCGCAGACTCACTCACAAGTATTAAAAACTCAGCACTCCTTACTCCTTTTGAGGCCAGCGCCAATTGTAGCGATTCCATTCATACATACCTTGAATTTCATACTCAGCGCCATTGAAGAAGCGGACGACGCAATTAGTAGAGGAATCATCGCTATTGCTAGTTTCCTTAACCTTAATCACCATACAGGGAAACCATTCCCGCTTACAAGGCCCATCTTCTTGCACCCATTCCCATAGTGCATTGGAAATTTCAATGCGATCGCCTACTCTTAACTTCAGTGCATCCTCAAAATAAGAATACTTGTCAAAATGATATGACTCAACCCGATTCAACCACTGTAAACCATAGCGTTGGCGAATAAATTGTACCGTTCCAGAGTCATTTTCCAGCAACCAGTCGTTGAGTAATTGCACTTTCCAAGTGCAGTTGCGTTGTTCTTCCTCCTTAACAAATTGTAAAAATGCTTCTAACTCCTCTGGGGTAAGTTCGTCTAAAGGATTAGCAATATTTGACTTCCCAGAGGTAGAATTTCCCTGAATTTGCTCAACCACTTGCAATAATATCTGTTTCTGCGTGTCAGTGAGAGGACAGCTTGCTGCATCACAATCATTAAAGGCTGCGAACATAGCTACTTCAATCTCATCTGGAGTCATAATTTCATAGCAATTGAGGGCTTATTCTCTTAATTATTACAAATGTTAAATTCAAGTCTCCAATCACCCTGTAGTTAAATTCAGGTAAGCTGAGGTTGTAAGTTAAATATTGTTTGCTAAATTAACTCACGGGGTCTTTTATGCGGTTGCGTTCACTCACGGTCGTTTTGATTTCATGTCTCATTACTTTTCTATCGTGGGTGATTATTCCCCCAGCTGAAGCCCTGACACAGATTAAACTATTTGAT
This sequence comes from Nostoc sp. ChiSLP03a, assembly GCF_034531215.2. Lineage (NCBI taxonomy): Bacteria > Bacillati > Cyanobacteriota > Cyanophyceae > Nostocales > Nostocaceae > Nostoc > Nostoc sp. ChiSLP03a. The sequence goes on along the minus strand of NZ_JAVRBQ020000100.1, from coordinate 17,011 downwards.
GTTTCCTATAAAGATTGTCCACCAGAACTAGCACAAGGGGCTGTTATCAGTAGTGGTAGCGCTGCTGCCAATTGTTTTCTTGTCGTTGGCAAAGCAGAAAATGGCACTAATAAAACAGTATACGACGCAGATATTTTTGGACGCATCTATGATGCTAATAATGACTCGGTGATGCAAAACCGCACTCGCTTAGGTTCTATTACTGAGGTGCCACCAGGTATTAGCGATTTTGAATTGAGAATTTCTGTACCTGCGAATCAGCCTACTCCGTTGAAGCTAAAACAGTTCAAGGCTGCGGGGTTTAGCGGTCAAGTGCGTAAGTAATTCTTAATTCGTAGTACTCGCCAAAGGCGAGAAACAGGCTAGGTAATTAACGTAAGTTGCTAGTTATAGCCGTAGTCATATAGGTTAAAACAGTGTTAATTGCTCAAAGCCTTAAATTGACTGGGTGATAATCGTATTTTTTGATAACTAGCAACTTGGGTTAAAGAACTTCCAAATAAAAAAATATCCAATTAACTCCTGTGGAGCGGGCATCTTGCCATTGGTGTCAAGTTAAAAAACTTAGAGTCTTGTCAAGTAGGGATAACTCAATGCTTAAATTCAACACAAGGGTGTTGAAAAAACTATGAGTAAACCACCTAAAAAAGCAGGAAATTCAGACTTTCGTCATCGGGTGATAGTGCCAGCGCCAACGAGGGAAGAGATAGAATCGCGGTTAATAGCGCTGGTAATGACGAGACGCACACCCCACAAGAAGTAGTTGAATATTTTTTATTGAAAAGTTTCTAACTAACGCAGTAGCACTCGACTACGAGGGCCGATCGCTTGTTTTGCTAAAGTGGGCATTGTACAACTCTTAGTAGAATCTTGCGAACAAGCGGCTTGAGCAAGGGTTGCAGGGTTGACAACTACTTGATTCACTTCTAGGGAATTACCATTGCTCAATTCCATATTAGGTGTAGTAGAAATTGATGGTGAATTCGATCCAGATGTGTACGTTATAGGTGTCGAGGAAGCGCCACTATCAACTATTGGTGTAACAGTGAATGTGTTACCGCCATCAACCATTGGCGTAACAGTGAATGTGTTTCCACCACTAACTACAGGTGCAGGAGCGATCGCACTACCATCACTAACTACAGGTGTAGGGGCGATCGCACTACCATCGATTACTGATGGGGGAATGGGTGTACTACCACCACTAATTACTGGCGGGGGAGTGGGTGTACTACCACCGCTACTTACTGGTGGGGGAGTGGGTGTACTACTACCGTTACCAGTAGTTGGTGTAGGAGTTATGAGAGTTGCAGTTGCAGGTACTTTGATTTGTATTCTTGCCAGAGGTGCGTTAGTCATTTCCAAAGATGTCACCTTTGGCGAACCTGGGAGATCGGATTTGAAATCAAAGACTGTGGGGGTGGCGCTACCATTGCGATCGCTATATCGCACTCCATATCCACTCACTTCAAAAGTGCCCTGATACTGGTTTCCAGTGTTTGGATCGGTGACAATACCAGTGTATAAGGCTTTGGTGAGATTAAATTCATCCTGAACTACTCCTTGAAATGTGGTTCCTGCCAATTGTCCCTGGTATTTATAGGGTGTCAACTCACCGCCAGAGAGAATCGGCGAAGTGAGAACGCCATTAAAGGAGACAATCGGAATGCCTTTAAAGTCAACAAAATAATGCAGACTACCATCAGAGCGTGTTTGTACCTGCACATAGTCTGACTTGTATATAGGAACATAATTAGGATTGTTCTTAGTACCTAAGTTCCGCGAGTAAGTTCCCGTGTCGTCTGTATCAATGCGAGTAGTGCTTTGATTGAAATTGGGATTATTTCTCGGAAGTTGGATAGTACCCGATAATGTACCAGTGCTTTGAATTGTGATTTGAGCAGAAGCATTTGTTCCACTTAAACTGATAAAGACTGCGGCTAAATTACTGCTAACAAGAAAACAACCCAAATGAACTGATGAATTTAATTTCATGAAAAATTGGCTCCTTTAATCACATACAAAAAAAATACGCGTATGTTTACGCATGACTTTTCCTTGCTCCTAATGGATCGTGAAAATATCTAATACGGGATTAATCAGTAGTTAAATAGCGTATTTTATTACTTTTACGTCAGTACAAAATTAAAACCGGAAACTTGCTCTTAATGTCCCAACGATTAATGCATCGTTAGCAGGATTGTGATCAGGATTGAAAATAACGAATAAGCCTGGAGTCAAGGCGATATTGTCGCTGAGTTGGGCGCGGTAAAAAACTTCTACGTGAATTGATGTGTCACTACGTCCACCTGCTGTCCCCCCATTAGAAAAGTTGGGAAAATTGAAGCCGTCGGGTAAAGTACTGGAAGTAATTTTGGGCGGTTGTCCAACGAGAACGCCCCCTAAATTCCCAGGACGAAACAAATTAGGAAAAGCTGCGAATACCATCCAGTTGGTAGTTTCTACACTTCCCGAAAGTTTAAATGGCTTGGAGGTAGTAAAACCACCCCAACCACCCAATTGCAGGTTAGGGTTAATTCGCCAAGCAACAGTAGCGCCAATGGCTTGGGTATCAAAAGCTGTAGGAGCTGCAAAAGGTGAAATCAGTTGGGAATCGCCAATACCACCTCCCAGTAAGCCATCTGGGGAGTGGGAATAGAGATAATGTACGCCGACATCGATATTGTTTGTGGGTGCTAAACTTAACTGAGCGCCAGCAGTATATCTACCACCAAATAGTCCGCCCTGCTTGGTGTCGCCAGCAAAATTGGGTATTTCGGCACTATAAACGCCTTGCAAACTGATGCGATCGCTAATTTGCCAGTCAAAGCCTATACCACCACTGCCGTTACCAATACTTAAAATTGGGTTCCGCTGACCAAATAGAGAAATTGCACCATCGCTAGAACCTTCTAAAGGGCTAATACCGCGAAAGGTGTTAATCGGGTTGACTCCGGCCGTACCGACGACAATTCCCAAGTTATGCGAGGCGAGAAATCGATAAGATAAGTCACTAATAACTAGATTGTTGTCTGTATTTGACTCGAATCCCAACCGCCCCATATTGGTAGATAACAACGATGCATTAGAACCCAAATTACCCGCAGACAGCCCTGTTAACAGCAAATCTCGCCCTGTAAATGAAGTTGCTAAAGTTAGTTGGGCGCTACTTGTGAAAGTTAGATTGGTTTTTCCCTGGCGTTCAGGTACTCCATCTCTCGGAAACAAATCCACGTCGGGGCTATTGGTTCCTTGCACGCTAAAAATTGCTTGACCAAATAACCTAGTAGTTGTGGAAAACCGATTTCCTTGTAATTCACTAGTCTGCTTTTCCACAACCTCGATACGCTGCTGTAATTGCTGCAACTCTGCTTTGAACTCGCCTTGCAATCTTTGCAGCAAGATTAAATCTTCATTATTAACAGTATTAATTTTATTGTTAGCATAGGCGTAGCCCGTTGCAGGCATCGCATCGTTAATCTTCTCCAAACAAGCATTTAAACCAGCCGCAAATTCATAACGGCTGATGCTACGATTCCCCAAATAAGTCCCATCAGGGTATCCCGCAATGCAGCCATAGCGTTCTACTAAAGACTGCAAAGCAGCAAAAGCCCAATCGGAGGGTTGCACGTCCTGGAGTTGCGATACTGAGGTGACTTGAGACATTGGGTTGTCTGAGTCTGGAGGATGAAGAGATTGGGAAAATTCTTCTGTACTTTCCTGGTTCTGTACAACTTCTGTTACAGGTTGAGTATCTTTTAATTTAAGTAAGTTAGGTGAACTGATAAATTGAATTTTGTCTCTACTTTTTCTAAGTATATTCTCGTACTTATTTTTTATTGCTGACGAGGTGGTTATATCTGGTTGCACGAATTCAGGTGGTGTAATTTCAGCAGGTGAGACAACTTGAGATAAATTATCCTGTGTTGACTGCTGCACCGGGTTTTCTGGCAGAATTACGGACTGTTCTGGTAAATTGAGCGCAGATATTGGCGCTGTTGCCACTACACTCGCCATCAGTAGACTCATATCAATCCTGGTATTTCATTTGACTTGCACCAATACTTCTTTTGACAGAGAAAGTTGGTGTATATCAGGAATTTTTTTGAAAAAAAAGTGATAAAAGTTACTGTGCTTCTAAGAGCTATCGCTGTCTCAGTGGGAGAATGAAAAAGCAGAGGAGAAGTTGCAGTAAGTTTCTCCTCTCTGCCCAATGCCCAATGCCCCAGATAGATTATTCTGGCTCGCTACAATACTTATTCATTTGATTCACTAATGTATCTGACTGTTTGCCAAGAGTTGTAGCTGTTGTCAGTGCTGAATCAATTTCAGCTCTAGCCTTTTGGATTTTTACTCTTCCAGATTCTGAGGCTTGTGCTGTCTTGGTTACACCAAGCGCTTTACCTGCTTTGGCGATCGCTTGGCTAAGATTTTGAAAAATCTTCACAAAACCGCTTTGAAATTCTTTCAGCTTCGGATCTTTTAACTTCAGTTCTCCAATGGATTTAGTCACAAAGTCTAAATCTTTAGATAACTGTATGCTAGTTATCACTTGTGTTCCTTTATTTTTATCAATTAGAGAAGTTCCAGCATTCACAACTCGAATCAGTCGCTGGCACTGGGAAACTTTATTGTCACTGCAACTAGCAACTAACAAAGCAATACTTAGGCTCACAGGAGCAAGAACAGTATATTTATGTAAAACAGACATTAACACCCCAACAGCAATTCAACCCACAATATAGTATCCAATATTACGGGGAAATGAGAGAATTGGGCACAAGAGGCAGGGGGAGAAATCAATTCAAAATTCAAAATTCAAAATTCAAAATTCAAACATTTTTGAACTTCTGCCTCCTCTTTCCCAATACCCAATGCCCAATGCCCAATGCCCAAATCACCAATCTATCGGCAAACCCAACTGGTCTAAAGTAGCACCATCTTGTAACAGTGGTTGAATATCGCTGTCTATTTGAATACGACCACCAGATAGTACCAAAGCGCGTTGAGTAACTCTGCTTAACCAATTTAGATCGTGGGAAGCAATTAAAATCGCTTGCACAGGTAACTTTAATAATACTTGCCCCAAATGACGACGCCATGCTGGATCGAGACCGTTAGTTGGCTCATCCAAAATTAGAATTGTTGGTTCTAGGGCTAAAATTGAGGCCAGGGCGGCTAGGCGTCTTTGTCCACCAGAAAGTTCGTGGGCGGAACGATTAGCGTAGGCTTCTAGACCAAAATCAGCTAATAACTGGCGGGCGCGATCGCTTGCTTCTGCTGGTGATATCCCATAGTTACGCGGCCCAAAGGTAACATCTTCCAAGATAGTGGGCATAAATAGTTGGTCGTTGGCATCTTGGAAGCTAAAGCCTATTTGACGACGCACTTGGGGTAAAGTTTGCGGTTCTACGGGAATGCCATTAATGGTAATTTTTCCTGTTTGCGGTTGTTTTAAGCCGATTAAGTTCTCCAACAAGGTACTTTTTCCAGAACCTGTTGCTCCCATCAATGCAACGCGATCGCCTTTGTTCAAGGTAAAAGATATTTCCTGTAATACTGGCTCCTGGTGGGAATATGCATACACCAGGTTCTTAACCTCGACTACAGCTGCATGGGGATTAGAAGTTAATGATTTCAAAATTTACAAACTCAATATGTAAGGGAGTAGAGACGCGATTAATCGCGTTTTAGTGACAGACGCGATTAGTCGCGTCTGTACTGGGGAGTGGGTTAAATCTTGTAAGAAGTTAGAGTTACACTAGCAGCGATCGCCCAAGTTAGTAATAAGGCAAAACGTTCTTTTGGTCTGAGGGTAGAATCTATGGGTAATTGTCCGTTGTAACCACGAGCTACCATTGCCGCATAGACTCGCTCTGCTCGATCTAAACTACGGAGATACAAAGCTCCAATCATGGCTGCACTGGCATAGCGCAACCATCCCGTAGTTCCATTCAAACCGCGTAGTTGAGCGCTGCGCCGCATCCGCGTTACTTCTGAGAGCAAAATTTCCATATATTGCCCAGCTAATAACAAGTTTTCCTTTAAAGGTGCTGGTACTGGTAAGCTTTTCAGGGCAATGCCGAAACTGTGGGGCGGTAAGGTTAACAAAAAACTATTCATCGTCACCAGACAAACCAGCGAACGAACTAGCAAAAAACTGGCTCGTTCCCATCCCAAGGGCAATGCTAGCAATGACAAAAAAATCAATTCTGTGCCGAGTAATCCTCCCAATTGGCGAATTGGTACGCGCAAGAAGCAAGCCCATAAAAGTGCGATCGCGCCATATACACTTAGTCCATACCAGGCATGATGCTTTAATAAAGCTGCTCCCACCACGATCGCTAGAGACAGTTGTAAGCGTAGCGGTAAGGAAAGTTTAAGCATTATTCGGTTTCACTACCTTGGCAATTCCAAAGGCAACAGCAAAGCAAACCGCAGCTCCCACCAGCCCAGCGATACTAGTGCCAATTGGCCCTAAACCCTCAATTCCATAGTCAGCTAAGGGAGTCGGCACAATTATCCGTACTTTCTCGGCTAAGTTAATGAAACCTGTATTTTCGGCAACTTTCTCCAAACCATCGGGCCATGCTGAGGCAAAGAGTGACAGCACTCCCGCAATCAAAAAAATGGTGACAATAGGCACTGACCAGCCACGAAACTCGTGCTGTTCGCCTGGTAACAAATCTGGTCTGGCTCTGGCCAGATAAGTCAGCACACCCCCGGTAATCATTCCTTCGCCAATGCCAATCAAAATATGCACGCCAGTCATGGCTGGTAAAACTATCGCTATCGGTGCAGTTCCAGAAAGGGCTAATTCAATGGCACAAGCGATCGCAGCTACCACTACACTCACACCAGCGGCGATCCCAGCAGCCAAGGGTAAGCGCCCTTTAGACCCCCCAAACAGCCGTTGCAAGGTTTCGGTTAAAACCCAGCCAACCCAAACCCCAACTACTGCCATGTTAAAAATGTTTGCTCCCAAGGCTGTAATGCCACCATCAGCAAATAACACGGATTGAATAATTAAAACTGTAGCGATACACAACGTTCCAGCCCAAGGACTGCCCAAAACGATCGCAGCTAAGGTTCCCCCTAACAAGTGACCACTAGTACCTCCTGCTACTGGAAAATTGATCATCTGGGCAGCAAAAATAAAGGCGGTGGTTAATCCCAATATCGGGGCACGACGAATACCAAAAGCCTCTTGCGATCGCCCGAAGGCAACAAATAACGCTGCCACACTCGCTAAACCAGTAGCCCCGGCCACTGGAATAGAAACAAATCCATCAGGAATATGCATGATCTACCCTGTATTTTTAGAGGTTCATTTATTCAAAACAAGCAATAAAACTACGCCATCATTTTAATAACAAACAAAATTTTTCTCTTTTTTGCAATGCCCTACTGGGGGATTTTATAATGTTACTTTTGACATATTTTCAATCGAGTCTCTACTAAATAGTATACTTATTTAGTAACATATTAATTTTTGTTAAACTGATTTTTTATATTGCTAAACGTTGACAGAATGGGACTGTACTTATCTCGTCTCATTTTGTCGATCAAATTACTCCGAAAAAGAGATAATAAAGAAACTTTAGCTACCTCTTACCTTATGGAGTAGTTCGTTTTTTCAAAAATCAAACAGGAATTTATAGCTGCTCTTAACAGTGAAGAAATAGCTGTAACTATTTCTCCAAGAAAAATGTTTTGATTTTTTTTGTTTTGTAGTGTTTAATTAATTCCTTATTGCATCAACAAATAAGTTTTTACGGGGGTAACAGGCTTATGTAATCAACATTTGCACTTTATTTTTACCTTGCTGTAAAAATCATAATGTATAAGCACATTAACAAAATTTCTGATACTCCATACTAAATTAATATTCCCTGTAGTCTCATTAAATAATTATAAAGATATGCTGAATAAACTGTATATTTGCTGACTTAGTTTACTTAAAAGTACATGAGGTTTTGCTAAAAATACGTAATTCTTCGTATAATATCATAAAAATAAGGGGTAAGATGTAAAACTTAGATGAATTTAGGAAAATACTGGGAATCGAAGTGCGGAAATTACTAAACTTTTAGGGCAACTAACTGTAACAAAAGGATTCCTCAACTTTTGAGTAACTAGGTTCAGTCAATAAAGGCACCAGATGTTTGATTCTATTTTCCACGGACTTTACACACCCTCGTTTTGCAATTTGGAATATGAAAACAAACTCATCGAACTCGTTGTTAACAGTATCAACCGGCCCGCTAAAGATTTCAGAGTTGCCCCCCAACCCCGTGGGTACAGATGATAATTCTATTCATCTTTCTCTAGTAATTCCTACTTATAAAGAGCGTGACAACATCAAAAATGTAGTCAGCATATTGAGTCAATTACTGGATGAATCTATTGCAGAAAAGTATGAACTAATAGTAGTAGATGATGATAGCCCAGACCGAACCTGGGAGATAGCGCAATCTTTGACGACAGAATACCCCCAGTTGCGAGTGATGCGACGCCAACAGGAACGGGGGCTATCCTCAGCAGTGATTCGTGGATGGCAAGCAGCGACAGGTAGTGTGTTGGGAGTGATTGATGGAGATTTGCAGCATCCACCAGAGGTACTAATACAACTGTTGGCTAATATTGAGCAAGGAGCAGATTTGGCAGTAGCTAGCCGTCATGTAGAAGGAGGCGGTGTTAGTAGCTGGAGTGTTGTTAGGCGTTTCTTGTCTCGTGGCGCTCAGTTGTTAGGCTTGGTAATTTTACCGGGGGTATTGGGCAGAGTTTCTGACCCGATGAGTGGTTATTTTATGGTGCGTCGGAGTGCGATCGCAGGTGTAACACTCAATCCAGTTGGATATAAAATTCTCCTAGAAGTAATTGGCCGGGGAAAAGTAGACCAAGTTGCCGAAGTTGGGTATGTTTTTTGCGAACGCAAAGAGGGCGAGAGTAAGGTGACATGGAAGCAATATATAGATTACATCCACCATTTAGTGCGATTGCGGCTTTCCACAGGGAAAGTAGGACGATTGCAAAGAAAAGTCAATTTCCCAGTTGGTCGATTCCTCCGGTTTGGGTTGGTTGGCTTTAGTGGGGTATTTGTGGATATGGCAATACTTTACTTACTCAGCGATCCAACTACCTTGGCTTGGCCACTGACGCGTAGCAAAATTATTGCGGGTGAAATTGCCATTTTAAATAATTTCTTCTGGAATGACGCTTGGACATTTGCTGATGTCAGCGCCAGACAGCAAGAATGGCAGCAACGCCTGAAGCGGTTTATGAAATTCAACGCCATTTGCCTTGCTGGACTGGTATTGAACGTACTGATATTAAATTTAATATTCAATTTTCTTATTCATAACCGTTATATTGCCAACTTCATTGCGATCGCAGTTGCTACCATTTGGAATTTCTGGGTTAATTTGAAACTTAGCTGGCGCGTCACAGACGTGAAATAATCACAACGAGGGATTTGAGCTTTAGATTTTTGTTTTTAGATTTTAGAACGAACGAACTTAAATCTCAAACGTCAAATCTACAAATCCATGACTGTGAGGCCCAGCAATGAGAGTTCTTTTCCAAGGTGCATTTTATTTTTACAAACAAATTATCTCGTTGCTACCTGCATCTGCTATACATTTCCTACCTTTGGTAGATAAAAACTCTGGCTCACAACGCAAGCATTGGCATAATTGGCATCGCCTTCCTCCTTTCTGGGTTCATCTCTTGGCGATCTTAATATGGTCGATTGTCGGCATCAGCTTGCGCCTAATCAACTTGACTGCAAAGCCTCCTTGGACTGATGAGTTTGCCACCTTGGTGTTTAGCTTGGGGAATACTTTTATATCAGTTCCCCTCGATCGAGCGATCGCACCTGATATCCTATTACAACCACTGCAACTAAACCCAGCTGCAACTATTGGTGATGTCATTCATAACTTAGCCACACAAGATAATCATCCACCACTGTATTTTGTGCTGGCTTATCTGTGGATGAAGTTATTTAACAGCGATGGAGGATTAATATCGCTGTTTGGGGCGCGATTGCTACCAGCTATATTCGGTGCTGTCTCCATTCCGTGTGTTTACGTATTAGGTAGAGTAGCGTTTCGTTCGTCATTAGTGGGACACTTGACTGCTGCGATGATGGCAGTATCACCTTATGGCGTATTTTTAGCACAAGAAGCGCGTCATTACACTTTGGCAATCTTATGGGTAATTGGTTCTCTCACCTGCTTAGTAATTGCCACACGTCATATTCAAAACCGCACATCTTTACCTATATGGGTAGCACTTTTCTGGATCGGAATTAATGCTTTAGGTATTGCTACTCATTATTTTTTCAGCATTACCCTTTGCACAGAAGTCGTAGTTTTGATTTTTCTGGCTTGGCTTCAATTGCAAAATAGCAGCAAATTTTCTCTTTTCTTCTCTCCTCCTTGGCGGCGCATCTACGCCGTTGTCATCGGTACTTGTGTAGCGGGTTTAATTTGGATACCAACCATGTTAGAGAATGAAAATCGTGGTGCTTTGACCGAGTGGATTCGAGGTTCACGCGTTGGACTAGAGTGGTTAAGCCCAATTTTTCAAGCTTTAGGAACATTGATTGCCATGATTTCCCTATTACCAGTTGAATCTTCTCAAGCTTTGGTTGTGATTCCTTCTGGAATAGTGATGCTAACTTTCTTTATTTGGGCAGTACCAATTTTGCTGCGTGGGATTAAAATTCAACTACAGCACTCAGAAAGCCGGATGATGATTCAGGTACTTGCTGGAGTCGTTATCAGTGCGATCGCAATATTCTTTATCTTTACTTACTTTTTGGGTATTGACCTCACCAGAGGTGCTAGATATAACTTTGTTTACTTTCCGGCGATCGTGGTTTTACTAGGTGCAAGTCTCGCAGTTTGTTGGCATCCTCCCCAGATGGAAACAGAGCCAGGGAAAAATGGGATAACAAGCATAGGTAAATGGGGAATAAACGGAAAAAAAGCCGTGATGTTAATTTGGTTAATGGGATTTTTCAGTGCAGTTACAGTAGTCTGCAATCTCGGCTATCAAAAATATTATCGTCCTGACCTGTTTGTGCAACTAATTCAACAAACATCCCCAACACCAGTACTGATTGCCACCACCCACAAAACTTATGTACACACTGGGGAAATGATGGGAGTAGCTAGGGAGATTAAACTTGCAAATTCACTTCAAAATCCTCTGTTTCTCCTTGCTCATCAAGATCGAGATCCGAATGCTTCCACCATTGCTCTGGAAAATACTTTAAAAAAACTACCACGACCTTTTGATCTGTGGCTGGTAAACTTTCACGCACCCATAGCAGAAACCGTGAAAACGTGTGTTACGTCTGATACTCAATCTTTACCAAGCGTAGACGGCTACGAATATGAACTTTATCATTGTCAATAAGTTGGGGACTGGGGACTGGGGACTGGGGACTAGGGACTAGGGACTAAGGGGATGAGAAAGCTAATAGGGAGAAATATTGAACAAGTTTCTTCCCAATCCCCAATCCCCAATCCCCAATCTATATGCATCTTGTGGAAGTTCCTCAAATATCAATATCCATAGGAGACTAGAGAAAGAAAAACAAAATATATCTGACACGTTTTCAAGTAGCGAAAGCTATAACTAGCTAAGGAGGATTTATGCGTGCAGTATTGATGGCAGGGGGTTCGGGAACACGGCTTCGCCCCTTAACTTGCGATCTGCCGAAACCGATGGTGCCGATTCTAAATCGACCAATTGCCGAACATATTATCAATCTCCTTAAACGACATCAAATTACAGAAGTTATTGCGACATTGCATTATTTACCTGATGTCTTGCGAGATTATTTTCAAGATGGCAGCGATTTTGGCGTCCAGATGACTTATGCTGTCGAAGAAGATCAGCCTTTGGGTACAGCTGGCTGTGTGAAAAACATTGCCGAACTTCTTGATGAAACTTTTTTAGTTATTAGCGGTGATAGCATAACAGATTTTGACCTGACGGCAGCGATCGCATATCACAAACAAAAACAGTCAAAAGCTACTTTGATTTTAACCAGGGTTCCCAACCCGATTGAATTTGGAGTGGTGATTACTGATGAAGAAACACGGATTCGGCGATTTTTAGAAAAACCCTCTAGTAGTGAAATTTTTTCTGATACCGTTAACACTGGTACTTATATTCTCGAACCAGAAGTTTTGGAATATCTGTCAGCAAACGTTGAATCTGACTTTTCCAAAGACTTATTCCCCTTACTACTAGAAAAAGATGAGCCAATGTATGGTTACATTGCTCAAGGTTACTGGTGTGATGTTGGTCACTTAGATGCTTATCGCGAGGCTCAGTATGACGCGTTAGATCGAAAAGTGCAACTAGATTATGCCTACAAAGAAGTTTCTCATGATTTATGGGTAGGCCAAAATACTTACATCGATCATACGGCCGTGATTGAAACTCCAGTAGTGATTGGTGATAATTGCCGCATTGGGGCAAGGGTACAGATTGAGGCAGGAACCGTAATTGGGGATAATGTCACTATTGGCGCTGATGCTAATCTTAAACGTCCCATAGTCTGGAATGGAGCATTCATTGGCGATGAAGCAGCTCTTTCTGCCTGTGTGATTTGCCGTGGCGCTCGTGTAGACCGCCGCGCTCAGGTATTAGAAGCTGCGGTTGTAGGTTCGCTTTCTACGGTGGGAGAAGAAGCCCAAATTAGCCCAGGCGTGCGTGTTTGGCCCAGTAAAAAGATTGAGTCAGGGGCAGTTTTAAACATTAACTTGATTTGGGGAAACATCGCTCAACGCAATTTATTTGGGCAACGCGGTGTCCAAGGATTAGCTAATATCGACATCACCCCAGAATTCGCTGTGAAATTGGGATCTGCTTACGGTTCTACTTTGAAACCTGGTTCTAAAGTAACGGTTTCCCGCGACCAGCGTAATATTTCTCGAATGGTGACGCGATCGCTAATTGCAGGTTTAATGTCAGTAGGTGTTGATATTCAAAACCTCGATGCCACAGCTATCCCCATCGCCCGTACAGTTATACCCACAATGTCGGTAGCTGGTGGTATCCACGTCCGGGTACACCCCGATCGCCCTGATTACATTCTGATTGAATTTATGGATGCCAAGGGCATTAATATCACCAAAGCCCTGGAAAAGAAAATTGAAGGGGCTTACTTTAAGGAAGATATGCGGCGGGCGCTAATTCATGAAATTGGCGATGTATCTTATCCTAGCCAAGTCATGGAGCGCTACTGTACTGCTTTTGAGAAATTATTGCATGTTCATACACTCCGTAATAGCCGCGCAAAAGTGGTGATTGACTATGTTTATGCAGTATCAGGGGCAGTTTTACCCCAAATGTTGGATAAATTTGGCGCTGATGCAGTGGTATTGAATGCTAGTGTCAATAAAACGGCAATGTCAATCACCGATCGCGAAGGATTGCTAACTCAGTTAGGTCATGTAGTGGAAGCATTGAAAGCTAACTTTGGCGTGCAAGTATCCGCTAATGGAGAACAGCTAATTTTAGTTGATGAATCCGGCTACCCAATTCGTGGGGAAATGTTAACAGCACTGATGGTAGACATGATATTAACTGCTAACCCCAGAGGAACAGTAGTTGTACCAGTTCATGCTTCTAGTGCTATTGAACAAGTCGCCCGTCGCCATGATGGTAGAGTGATTCGCACTAAAGCCAACCCTACAGCTTTAATGGAGGCTTGCCAGAAAAACCAGAATGTGGTATTAGGAGGTAGTGGAGATACTGGTTTTATTTTCCCGCAACTGCATCCAGGATTTGATTCCATGTTCTGCATTGCCAAGATAATTGAGATGTTAACTATACAGGAGCGATCGCTTGCTGCGGCGCGGTCAGAATTGCCCCGTGTAATTCACAAAAGTTATACAGTCCGTTGCCCGTGGACAGCTAAGGGTGCTTTGATGCGTTACTTGGTAGAAACTCACCCAGCGCAAAATCTAGAACTCATCGATGGAGTAAAAATTTGTCAACCCTACGATGACAGTTGGCTGTTAGTTTTACCAGATGCCAGCGAACCACTGGTGCATTTGTATGCAAATAGCAACGATCGCGAATGGGTAGATGAGACTGTGAGAAACTACCGCACGCGCGTTCAGACTTTTGTGGAAAGACAACAAGAATATCAACCCGCCGAAGTGTAATTTGTAATTCGTAATACTTCGGCTACGCGGTAGTTGAGCGTAGTCGAAACTCAGTACAAGTTCGTAATTCGTAATTCGTAATTGAATTTTTTAATTACAAATTACAAACTAAGAATTATGCGGTTTTCGTTTGGATGCAACTGAAAACCTACTCGGTTAAGAAAATTTGTAGATTGGATTGTAGCTTGCTTCGCCGCAGGGATACATTGCTATAGCTACCCCTCCCAAAATGCTTTGAGAGGGGTTCTAAATCTTCATTGAGAACATTCTGGTAAATTTGTACCAGCGTAATTGCAATCAAAATAAATTAAAGCTTCCCTACTAGAGGGGAATGTTGTAGTTGTGTCGTATGGATCGCTGTTTAGATTTGCTTCAGATGACCAAACTTTCAAATAGTAATGACTATTATCATCGGTAGACCATAATTCGTAACGGTAATTACCTCCTGACCCCTGACTAGTTAAATAGTCAGCTAGTGCTGTATTCGATGTAGACACAAAGCTCAATACAGTCAAAACAGGAATTACAGCTAGTTTTAGTATTTGGATTAATTTCATAAATGCACAAAAAACTTACTCCCTTTAGCCTCCTTTACCGAAGTGATTTTTGAAACCAGTAATTTTCAGGGATATTTTGTGAGGATATCGTAAGACGCGATAAATCGTGTCTCTACAACAAGGGTTATCGATATTTTATAGCGATTTAAACTATCTTCTTGCAGAGTGCGTTATTCACTCTTAATATAAAAATACGGCAACTTGATTGAGTTACCGTATTTAGAGCAGCCAAAGGACAAGATCGCATAACTTCTGCAAGATCGAGTCTTGTATCACTTTTTGTCTAAACTCTTTTGTTCAGGCGTTCATCTCAATACTCCTATTCGAGTAAGTGCGAAGTTTTTGACCAATTAAGGTATGAGAATTCTTGCTGCCTCGTCTAGTTTTCGGTTTGTTTCCTGAAATACTTAACAAAAGTTTACTTATCTAAATGAAAAATACTCTCAATTAGTCTGGTAGTATATCTTCAGGATTATTGAGATTAATACTCATTAAGCAAGTGATGTATTTCAGCTATTGGCAAACTTTCTGAAAAGATAACGCTTTTGACTTGCGTGGCTGTTCAAACACTGGAGTCGATGCCTTGATGGGCAGATTAACCAACCTCTCAGGGCGACTTTCCAGCAGGGCACACAACTATTTATTTCTCAGGTGTCAATATGTCAAAAAAAATTGGTTTGTTTTACGGTACTCAAACTGGTAACACTGAATCTGATGCTGAAAAAATTCGGGATGAGTTTGGTGATGATGTTGTGACATTACATCCCATTTACGAGGCGGATAGTAGCACTTTTGATGAATATGACTTGCTGATTATTGGCTCTCCTACTTGGGATATTGGTCAACTTCAGAGCGATTGGGAAGGCTTTTTCTCCGATCTAGATGAAATAGATTTTAGTGGAAAGCTAGTTGCCTATTTTGGTGATGGAGACCAATATGGCTATGCCGATAACTTCCAAGATGCAATCGGAATTCTGGAAGAAAAAATTTCCCAACGGGGTGGTAAAACTGTTGGTTATTGGCCAACTGAGGGATATGACTTTGAGAATTCTAAAGCTTTGAGAAATGGCAAGTTTGTCGGATTGGCACTTGATGAAGGTAGTCAATCTGATTTAACAGACGAGCGAATTAAAACTTGGGTTGCTCAGTTGAAGACAGAATTTGGTTTGTAGAGATTTAGGGCGTACAGCTAACTGTACGCCTTTGTTGAAACTGATAATTTAATTTAGAAGTTCTAGGTATTTATGTCTGATTCATTTGATATTTTATGGTTAAGTGCCAGTCCAGCTTTGCAGCGTTTTGATAAACCATTACTTGAATATTTATCTAGTTATATAAATGTTGCCCAATGGGAATATCAGCAAACTAAAGATGAAGCCAGTTCCATAGATCAAGCTGTAGATTTACTGTATGAATTTTTAGAATGCCGCGGCCCCGTGCATTTAGCAGGTCATGCTATGGGTGGTGCGATCGCTTTAACCTTTGCGCGGCGATTTCCGCAAAAAGTGCGATCGCTCACTCTGCTATCTGTAGCAGCTCAACCTGCAAACAATTGGCAAGCTCACTATTACTTTCAACGACAACTTTTTAGCATCAGCCGTGAACTAATTCTAGCAAGTAGCGTTCGCAGTCTATTTGGCAATCAACCACCTCATACCACTAAAAAGTTAGTAGCTGCCTTAGATAAAGATTTAGAACAATCTCCCACGTCACACTCTTTATTTAAGTTGGTTTATTTACCCAAAGGTGGAGTTTCTATGCCAATGATGGTATGTGGTAGCAAGAGCGATCCAGTAGTCAATCCACCTGCATTGCATGATTGGTTAAATTGGTTCAAGCCAGAAGATAAACTCTGGGAATGCCCAGAAGGGTATCATTTTTTTCACTATTTTTATCCTCAACAGGTTGGCGAAGAGATTTTGAGTTTTTGGCAAAGTCACCATCCGCATCTACTGGAAGCATCTGCACTATCTTTTAGTACTTCTATAAATTAGTAACTTTGAGGTGCGATCGCATTTCTGAAATTTGGGGTGTTTTGGGGTGCGATCGCTAGATTTTGTTTGCGAATGTATTTTTTATTTAAAAAACCCAGCTTTTTTACGTAAAATTATTGTTGTTTTTATCTGGATTCGCGGAAAACCCCATCCGTCTGTACGGTGGGGATGGATAGCGGTCTACGGAGTGGAGCGCAGTAGACAATCATTCTTTCCCGCCTGATTGCTCTTTAATATAATCTTTAACTATTTCTAGTGGCGCTCC
>NZ_JAVRBQ020000099.1:0-39980 GCF_034531215.2 Nostoc sp. ChiSLP03a | reverse complement strand
TAATCTAATTCAGTATCTGTATTTTTGAGTTAATTGAGGTGGCGGTTGCGCGACGTGCAACCGCCACTTCGTCCTGAACGAGCGCACGACTATTCAAGTGCAAAGTACCCACAGCTTGATAACCCGCAACTTGGGTTAATTTAGTATCACAGGTTTGGGGAAAAGGAAAGGTTTCAAAGCAGGTGTTGTGAGTGTAGCGAGTATCACCCTTTAAAGTAGAACTTTGAACCTTAACCCAGAGCCGATGAACTTTAGATGTGAGAATCCCAAGGATGTAAAAATCATTTGAAGCAACAATATTGGTTGAGTCTGCTGGTAGCCAATTAGATTGAGCAGGGAGGAAAATAAACCATTTAGAGTGCCTGGGAATATTAAAGTAGTAAGATAGAGTAGAAATAGTTGTTCTCATTTCTGGTCGAGTGCGCTCAAACCTCCACCAATAGACTCTTGCTCGATTATCTCGTTGATTATCTCTTTCTGGTTTGACAAAAACTTTGAGATGATTAAATGGCAATGTATAGTTACTAGCTTCTTCAATACTGAAATTATTAAAATCAATAATCCAGCGTTGAGGCTTTCCCTGAATACTGCTCGTCAAGCTATTTGCATCTGAGTACAGTTTGAGTACTTCTTTATTTATTGAGTTAGCTTTTATCCAATCCTGTGCTTGCTGTTCAGTAATCAGAAATCCTTTACCCACAGGCTTAATACCTTGAAAGCATTTATTCAGGTTTGCTTTTAAGCGTGCAGCTTGTGAAACATCAATGGTTGCTGTCAGCGAAGAAGTTATTTTTGAAACTATCTGATTATCTAAATAGTATTTTTTGGGGATATCTTTACTCCAATTAATAATACTGACATGAAGTTTTGCTTCACCTGGCCAAGGTTGTGTAGAGACAGCCTCGTGAATATGACCACCATTCTGAGTAATATAATCTAACGCAGCAACTCTACTTTTACCTTGAGTAATTGAATTTGTCGCAACTAACCCCGCTCTACCTTTATCATTCATATGGTTATGAGCTAACCGAAACCAATAAGCACAGAAATCTACTGAATCTTTGACATCGGGAAAGTGGTTAAAAACTTTATCTATATATTCATCACCCAAATCTAGTCTGAGGTTCTTTCCACCCAAAATGGGTGGATTACCAATAATTGCATCAGCTTTATGCCATTCACTAAACAGCGCATCCTGACAAACAATATTATTATCTAAACTATCCAAAGGTAACGCAGGCTCAGTCAACTTTAAATTATCAATAGCAATCTTTCGTGCAATCATCAACGTCACCCGTGCCAATTCTACTGCAAAAGGATTTGTATCCATGCCATAAAATTGCTGTGGTGTGACAAAACCCATTTGAATTTGCTTATCTTCAGATTTCCGACGCTGTTTAATTGCATCTAACAGCAATGTTTCAATCCGCTTAAGTTCCTGATATGCTATATACAGAAAATTACCAGAACCACAAGCTGGATCAAGTACGCGATAACTTTGCAGTTCCAATTGCAATGTAGAAAGTTCAGCAATCGTGCTTGCTGCTTCAATTCTTTCTTCCCAATAGCGGCTAATCGTTGGACGGACAATTTTCATAATGTCCACTTCTGAAGTAAAGTGAATTCCTCGTGCATGACGCTCTTTTTTATCCACCGTACTTTCAAACAAATTCCCAAAAATTGCTGGACGTACCTTGCTCCAATTTTCTTTCGCCGATACATCCAAAAAATTTAATTCTCCCTTTGTTAACTCAATTGCATGAATCTGTGAAAATAACCCGCCGTTGAAATAATTTACGTCTTTATAACGTCCGGCTGGCGTAATTCCCGGTAAATTCATTTCCCGAAATAAACCACCCAAAACATCATAGGAACTCGCCCCACTCATGCAATCCTGAACACAGGAAACAAACATATCACGGGGTAAAAGCTGCCTATCTTCTGCAAACATTGCTAACACACATTGCAGAATGAAACGCTGCGCTGTCAACTTCTCAATTCCGCGTTTTTCCAGTTCTAGCAGTAACTCTCCCATGCGACGCGCAGCACGTTCTGTTACTTCTAGCTGGTTGTTGCGAAAAACAGGAGTTTTAATTTTGTCTCCAAACTCCATAAATGCAAAGGCTCCTGCCCTTTCTGGCAGTTGCTCTAAAGATATTACATCTACTGGTGTATCTAATTGGATATCAAAGTCAAAAATCCAAAACTCTTCAAAATTGCATAACAACACATAACGGGGACGATCTGGTACTAACCGCGTCCAATAATCAAATGCTTGGGAATAATGTTTACTCAAGTTTTCCCCGCGCTTTTTCATCTCAATCAATACACGGGGTTTCCACACCAAATCAGCAAAACCAGTTTTACCCTTTTTGCTACCTTGTTTAATTGCCTCTTCGTAACTTGCTCCCGCTTCCAGCGCTCCCTCATACCCAAACGCTCGGAAGAATCGATCTAAAAAGGTTTGCGCTTCCTTTTTTTCATGTCCCTTGATGTGCTGCTTACAAAAAATAACAAACTTATCTAGACTTTCAGGTGTCGCTGCTACCATTTTTGATTGACAATTCCCTAAGTACTTTTAGCAATTCCTATGTTATGAATTAATCAAGAAAAATGGTAGGAATTATCCTTCCCAGTCTTGACGAGTATCGCACAGAAAATTGTCTGCGATCGCATTATCAAACGAATAAAGGCAATGCTCTGGAAAAATTCGTAATGGTAAGTTAGTTTCTCGTAGTGCCAAATCAACTCCCGCTTCAAAGCCATCTAACAAGGCTTGTTCTATTCGAGACTTTAAGCTAGGATTCTGTCGCAAATGTCTGTGGATGGCGCGGCGCTGTTCTCGAATTGTTAAAAACCAACTGCGAGAGCGTTGTTCGGGTTGATACTCCCACTTCAAGAGATGACCAAGTAATACACTCAGATGACTTACGAGTTCCCGATATTCCTGTCTCCCTAAAGCTTGAATTTCCTCTTGCAGGTGCTGCCAGTCTAGTTCCTTAACTAGCCTCTGCTCTAACGCTTTAGCCTGCTGCTGTGTCCAGCCATAAAAGTCTTGGTCATACAAAGAAGGTTTGTCCATAGAGTTGAATCTTGACAGCAAGAAACCACAAGCTAGTTTGAGCGAATTTTATGCTAGGGACTTCCAAGAAATAAATTATCCAAATAAACGAACCACAGAGACACAGAGAACACAGAGGGAGAAGAGATAGAGAGAATTTTTGCGTTAGTTTTAGGATATTGTTTTATTTGGAAGTCCCCTAAATCTCCCTTAAAAAACTTAATTACGAATTACGAATTACGAATTACGAATTATTTTAATATTCAACTAGCCTTCGCCTCATCCCCGGATGCTTCAGCCACAGCCGCCAATCTATCTGCCGCAGCTTGGACAATTTGAGCCACTTGGGCCAAAGGCATGTGCTGGATTTGTCTAAGAATCAGACTCAAATCTGAGGTTTCTGGAATTGGCTTGCCATCTATGCAGCTAATTAACTCTTCCATTGTGTAGCCTGCTTTCGATGCGATTTGAGCCAAATTTTCTGTATCTGGCACCTTCACACCTTTTTCCCACATCTGAACAGCAGTAGCAGATACTCCTAAAAGCTTACCAAATGCTCGCTGACTCATTGAACCGCGAGCTAGTTTAATGATTTCAATCAGTTTTTGTTTGCTTTCGATCTTCACTGCTTATATAGCTAGCCAACTGTATTTACAAGTCTACTTTCAATATTACAAGTTTACTTTTATATTGACAGCCTTGTGTTTTAGTACTAAACTATATCTCTGGTTGTAAATCGGCAACTACAGGCATCAAACTAGTAGACTAACCCTCTATCTTTAATCAACCCAAAAAACTTAGTTTGCTACGGCGCTTCAGCTAGTAGTTCAACTTTGCTGCGAAGAAATAATATCGAAGGTGCATCATGTTTCGCAAGCCACGCAAAATTAACCAATATCGCCGCAAAGGTAAAAATCTTATAGCCACTAATAAAATTAAACCAGAACAGTGGAACATTTCTGAGGCAGAAACTAAAGAAGCTTTAAAAGTTAAAGGCTACGATGTTAAGCAAATCAAAAAAATCCACCTTTTGAAGCATCAAGTGTGTATTTCTTATTGGGATGCAAAAGGCAATATATGCAGCAGCTTTTTTAGCTACCGGATTTTTGCACGTTGGCAAGAAGAAGTGGAAAAGCTAATTTATACCTGTGAAACCCTGAAGGAATGGGCAAAGTTAAATTACCTTATGAAGTACGAATTTGCTTATTACCATTATCCTAGTGAAATAGAAGATACACTCCATGCAATATTAGAAAACCACTTGTCTGTGTTAAAAGCAACAATACAACAAGTGGTTTTACATAATATTTAACAGCAAAAATTAGTTAGCGGCAGAAGTCGCTAACTCCGCGAGACGTTCTTGCTGGTCTAGAGATATACAAGATTGAATAAGTGTCTCTAAATCACCATCCAAAACAGGGGTAAGGGAATAATTCTGACCTAACCGATGATCGGTAGCGCGATTATCTTTATAATTATAGGTGCGAATTTTTTCGGATCGCGATCCAGTACCAACCTGCGATCGCCGCATGGAAGTTACAGCTTCTTGTTGTTCGCTTAACTTGATTTCATACAACTTCGCCCGCAGAATTTGCATCGCCCGTTCTTTGTTTTGCAACTGGCTGCGTTCTTCTGTACAGAAAATGCGTATTCCCGTTGGTTTGTGCATCAAGTCAACGGCTGTTTCCACCTTGTTGACGTTTTGTCCACCAGCACCACCAGAACGAGCTGTAGTCATTTCAATATCTTTCGGATCGATGTGAATTTCCACATCATCGACCTCTGGCATAATTGCCACGGTAGCTGTAGAAGTATGAACCCGTCCACCAGACTCAGTTGCCGGCACGCGCTGCACGCGATGCACTCCAGCTTCAAACTTTAGCTGGCTGTAAACATCATTACCTTTAATTTCTAGAATGACTTCTTTCCAGCCACCCATTTCTCCTTTAGATTCGCTCACTAGAGAAACTTTCCAACCTTGAGTCTGGGCATAGCGGGTGTACATCTGCATCAAATCGCCAGCCCAAATACTTGCTTCATCGCCACCAGTACCAGCGCGAATTTCCAGCATGATATTCTTTTCATCATTGGGGTCGCGTGGTAGCAGTAATACCTTCAAACGAGACTCTAAATGTTCTATTTTTTCTTCAAGTTCTTTTACTTCCAGTGCCGCCATTTCTTGCAACTCTGGGTCACTTGCAGATTCTTTGTAAACCTGACGCGCTCCTGTCAAGTCTTCTTGGGCTGCTTTCCAAATTTCATAAGTATTAACTACTTCTTCCAAAGAAGAACGAGACTTAGCAATTTCTTGATACTCATCAGGATTGCTAGCGGTATCGGGGTCGCCAAGACGACGTGTTAATTCATTAAAAGTTTGTTCAACAGATTTTAGTTTGTCCAGTAAGTATGATTCAGCCATGACGATTGCGATCGCTCCTTAAAAAATAACAAATTGGCTCGAGCATATAAATGAAAATCGACCCAGCTGATGCAGGGCCGTCGTTAACAGCAGAGCCAACCCGCTACTTTTTGTTTTGATCGTCGCCAGATGCTTGAGTGCTGCTCATACCGTACTTGCGGAGGAAGCGCTCTACTCGACCTTCAGTGTCAATAATCTTCTGAGTGCCGGTGTAAAATGGGTGATTTCCAGACCAAACATCTACATGCAATTCTGGCTTGGTAGAGCCAATAGTCATAACGACTTGACCGTTGCAGTAAACTTTAGCATCTGGATACCACTTGGGGTGAATATCAGCTTTAGCCATTGTTCCTTTTGTGATGAATCTATATCAATTATAACTTTCAGGTTTCAATTGAGGTTAGGGATTGGGGACTGTGGACTAGGGATTGGGGACTGGGAAAGAGATAAAAAACCGACTTTTCCTGATACTCAATCCTTAATACCTAATTTCCTCTACCCAGTACCCAGTCCCCAGTCCCCAATCGCTTATCGCTTAGAGTACTGAGGTGCTTTCCGAGCTTTATGTAAACCATATTTCTTCCGCTCTTTTGCTCTGGGATCGCGAGTCAAATAACCTTCGGTTTTCAAAGGTGGGCGGTTATCTGGGTCGAGTTGGCACAAAGCACGTGCAACTCCCAAACGAACAGAATCAGCCTGTCCTGTCAAGCCGCCGCCTTCTGCTTTTACCAAAATGTCATATTCGTTTTCTAATCCTAGAGTTTCCAGGGGTGCTTTAATCACTCCCAGGTAGTTGGGGTTGAATTGGAAATACAAATTTCCATCTTTACCGTTCACAATCAGTTGACCGGTGCCTGGAACCAAGCGTACCCGTGCTACTGCATTCTTACGACGGCCAGTACCCCAGTATACGGCGCGACCGCTATTAGCATCTGCTACTACCATTAATTTTCTTCTCCAGGAATTGTACTAACTTTTAGTTCTTTAGGCTTTTGAGCATCATGAGGATGGGTAGGCCCAGCATAAACTTTCAGCTTGGTGAACAACTGCTTACCGAGGCTATTTTTAGGTAGCATACCTTTAACAGCTTGTTCTAAAATTCGCTCTGGTATGCGCTCTTGCAGTTTAGCGAAAGTTTCGGTTTTCATCCCACCAGGGCGACCAGAATGGCGGCGATAAAGCTTTTGAGTGCGCTTTTTGCCTGTAACTGCTACTTTCTCGGCATTGATGACGATTACGAAGTCACCTGTATCTAAATGAGGCGTATATTCGGGTTTCTTTTTGCCTCTTAATACCTGAGCGATTTCGCTGGCGAGGCGACCGAGGCGTTTATCGGTGGCATCTACTATGTACCACTCACGCTCAAGGGTTGCTTGAGAAGGAAGGTATGTTTTAACTATTGTCATTTGTCATTTGTCCTTTGTCATTTTTAATTTGTCATTAGTCATTTGTCTTTTGTCATTTGTTATTTGTCCTTTGTCCTTTGTCAGTTGTCCTTAATTATTCACTAATGACCAATGACTAATGACCAATGACTAATGACCAATGACTAATGACTCTTGACTAGTGACGAACTTTGGCAAGGTGTCGTACCAAATCTCTTTTGGAAAGGGAAAATCGGGATAGCCGACTCGCAACAAGCACAAGCCTTGAGGCGGTGCGGCATATTTCACTTCTTCCCGACGTTCTTCTTTCCAGAGTTCGGTGAAGCTAGAAAGTGTTCGTTCTCCAGAACCTACTTGTACCAGCATCCCTACCAACAGCCGTACCATGCCATACAAAAATCCATCTGCCTGTATTTCAATATGGATAAATGGCCCACTGCGACGACACTCTGCTGCTTGCACCTCTACCCAGGAATGCGATCGCTTTGAGCCTGCACGGTGGAAAGCAGCTAAGTGATGCTTTCCCAAGAGAGGTTTCAAGGCAGCTTGGATTAAAGATTCATCCAGGGGTGCATAATAATAATGCCAACTGAAGGGTCTTACAAACAAGTTAAGCCGATCTTCAGTATATATTGTGTAGCGATACCGTCGATAGGCTGCACTAAAGCGAGCGTGCCAACGGTTATCGACACTAGCTGAAGCCCTGATTAATATATCTGGCGGCAGGTAGCTGTTGAGGATTGTTGCCCACTTGTGAGGCGGAATAAAACCTGTAGCTTCAAAATGGGCTACTTGAGCAGCAGCGTGAACTCCTGAATCGGTTCGCCCAGCCCCATGTAGTGTTACATGATGCCCAAGAATAGTCGCGATCGCAATTTCGATCTCTTCTTGGACTGTCCGGTGTTGTTTTTGCCTTTGCCAGCCATGAAAATGAGTGCCCAGGTATTGGATTACCAAGGCTACTCGATGAGTTGGTGTAGGCTGGTGGCTTTCTAACATACAGATTTTGTCCTTTGTCATTTGTCTTTTGTTCAGTTGTCCTTTGTCATTTGTCCTTTGTTATTCACTAATGACTAATGACTAATGACTAATGACCAATGACCAATGACCAATGACTTAAACCAATTCAATTATTGCCATTTTTGCATTATCACCCCGACGCGGTACGGTATGCAGGATGCGGGTATAACCGCCCTGGCGATCACCATATCGAGTTGGAGCTTGCTCAAATAGAGCGTGAACCAGTGGTTTGTCGAAGATGTAGCCAAGAGCTTCCCGACGTGCTGCCAAGGAGCCATTTTTGGCTAGAGTAATCATTTTTTCCACTTCACTTCGCAGAACTTTCGCTCTAATTAAAGTGGTGGTGATTTTACCATGACGGATCAGCTCGGTGGTGAGCGATCGCAGTAAAGCACGACGTTGATCGGCTGGTTTACTGAGTTTTTTGACGCGACAACGGTGACGCATAATTATGCACTATGAATTATGAAGGTTTTTCTTAAGGGTGTTTCGAGCCTCTTTCCATTGGCAGGGTGATGCCCAAGCGTCGCTGCAAAGCTTCCACGACTTCTTCTGCTGACTTCTGCCCAAAATTCTTAATTTCTAAGAGGTCTTCTTGGGTATAATCCAACAAATCTGCCACAGAGTTAACTTGTGCCCGTTTGAGACAGTTATATGCCCGCACAGAAAGTTGCAACTCTTCGATGGGTATCTGGGCAGTTGGGTCGTCTGGAATATCCGAACCTGTGTCTGTTGGTTCTAGGGAGATGTCCTTCAACGGGTTGAATAAATCTACCAAGATCGCAGCAGCAGAAGATAGTGCTTCTTGAGGAGAAACACTGCCATTTGTCCAAACTTCCAACAGTAGTCGGTCTTTTGGAATCAAGCCTTCCCCACGAGATTCTTCAACACTGTAGTTGACTTTTCGCACTGGCATAAATATGGAGTCGATTTGAAGAAAATCCAACGATGTGGCTTCTTCACGTCCTCGCTCTACAGTGCGATAGCCTTTGCCTTTCTCGATCCGAAATTCCATTTCCAGCTTTCCACCCTCAGCGATGGTGGCTACATACTGGGTCTGATCGATGACTTCTACTTCACTGGGCAAATCAAAATGTGCCGCAGTGATTGTTGCTGGGCCGCTAACAAGTAATCTACCAATCTGGGGCTGCGAAGAATAGTTTTTCAGGATAACTTCCTTCATTCTCATGAGGATTTCCAGCACATCTTCCCGCACGCCCGGAACTGTGGCAAATTCATGCGAAACACCCGCAATCCGCACTGCTGTAACTGCTGTACCTTCTAAATTAGACAGTAAAACCCGCCGCAGTGCGTTGCCAACTGTTGTTCCTTGACCGCGTTCTAGAGGTTCCAATACAAATTTACTGTAATGGTTCCGACTTTCTTCGGTATTCGACTCTACACATTCAATTTGAAACTGCGCCACGGATGAGCCTCCCTTTTTCTAAGGTGCTGCTAGCAGACAAATCAATTGCCTCCAGAATTGATTGCCAATTTTCGATTTTGGACTTTGGATTTTGGATTGTGCTTCTTTCGTTCATGCTCCACCTCTTATTGGCGAAACAAATCTTAAATCATCAACTTAAAATCCACGAGGCCCAGCACCCTTATAGTCGGGTTCAATCTAAAATCGCAAACCTAAAATCCAAAATTGATTAATAATATTTTGGGTAGCCCGAAGTTTAACAGCTTTCCTGACAGGAAAATCTGACACCCTTCTGGTCGCCCAAGCTTTAATTCAATGACATTTTGAACGTTAGACGCTCAAGCGGTCATTGCTGGCTGTAACTTTTCGTCCTCACTGCCCAAGTTTTGCTGTTTAAACTCGACGGCGCTTGGGTGGACGACAACCATTGTGAGGAATCGGGGTAATATCCCGAATCAGTGTAATTTCCAGTCCTGCTCCTTGAAGTGCCCGGATAGCGGTTTCTCTACCTGCTCCTGGGCCACTGACCATTACCTCAATTTGACGCATTCCTTGATCGATAGCTCGGCGAGCTGCACTTTCAGCTGCGGTTTGCGCTGCAAAGGGAGTCCCCTTTTTTGCTCCCTTAAAACCGCTAGAACCAGCGCTAGCCCAGGAGATGACATCTCCATTTTGATCGGTAATGGTGACAATGCTATTGTTGAAAGTAGACTGGATGTAGGCCATTCCACTGGGTACATTCCGTTTCTGCTTCTTGCTCCCGGTTTTTTTAGTTGGTTGTCTCGCCATACTTGTTTAGTTGATTTAAGGTAAAACTTGCTCGGATTATCAAGCGTTGCAAAATTATTTCCCTGGAGCCTTCTTTTTCCCAGCCACTGTCTGCCTTCTGCCTCTACGGGTTCTGGCATTGGTGCGAGTTCTTTGGCCTCTGACTGGTAAGCCCATGCGATGACGACGACCTCTGTAGGTACCAATGTCAACTAAGCGCTTGATGTTCAAAGACTCCAAGCGCCGCAAGTCGCCTTCAACTTGATAGTTGGTTTCTATTTCCCCTCGTAGGGCTGTCACATCGGCATCACTTAAGTCCTTAACGCGGGTGTCTGGGTTCACACCAGTAGCCGCTATAATTTCTTGAGAGCGTGATAATCCAATTCCGTAGATGTAAGTCAGACCGATCTCGACGCGCTTATCGCGTGGAAGGTCTACTCCGGCAATACGTGCCACAATGAACTCTCCCTATTGTTCTCGCAATTACTGTTGGTTGGAAAAACGTGATTAATCGCGTCTTTTCGTTTTAATGATGATATGCGTCCTGCAACTAGCTCTATTGGTAAGAGCGTTATCCTTGACGTTGTTTGTGCTTGGGGTTCACGCAAATCACCATAACGCGACCACGACGTTTGATCACGTTACATTTTTCACAAATTTTCTTGACAGAGGCTCTAACTTTCATGCCTTTTCTTTTTTGACTCCAAATATAAAATTATAGCATTTTTAGGAAAATTAATCCAGTTAAATGACTAATAAACAGTCAAAAAAATGGTTTTATGGTAAAATTTTCTACATATAGTTACTTCTTTCGTAGTCGATAGGTAATTCTGCCTTTGGTCAAGTCGTAGGGAGTTAACTCTACCTTGACGCGATCGCCGGGCAAAATCTTGATATAATTTCGGCGAATCTTGCCGGAAATGTGTGCTAGCACGTTAAAGCCATTGTCCAAGTCAACGCGAAACATCGCATTGGGCAAGGACTCTGTAACCGTGCCTTCCATTTCAATCAAATCTTGCTTAGACAATTTGTTTTTTCCTCAACTCAACAATTTCGTGTTCAGTTGCAGCGCTTCATCTGCAACTGAACACATTTTAAGAAATATATCAACAGTTTATTAATATATCTTAGCTAAAATTGATCTTTTTCTTGGGAGTAGGGAATTCTGCACTCCCTATTCCCCTTTTTTTTAGGAAGCGATTAGCTTTTGTAATTGATCGGTGACATCTTCTTGGGACTGATTGCCATTGACTGTTAGAAGTTTTTTGCGATCGCCATAATAATCAATTAAAGGTGCAGTTTCCGCGCGGTACACTTCTAAACGACGACGAATCACCTCTTCGCTATCATCTTTTCGTCCTCTAGCGAGCAAACGCGCGATCACAATTTCATCTGGTGCATCTAAATTGACTACCTTTTCGCCACCTTGATGTATTGCTTCCAGTAACTTCTCCAGAAAAGCTGCTTGGGTCACTTTCCGGGGAAAGCCATCAAGAATCCAACCATTTTTGGCATCTGGTTGACCGAGGCGCTCCTTTACCAAGTCTTCCACTAGCTGGTCGGGTACTAACTCGCCGCTATCAACATAGCTTTGAGCTTTAATTCCTAAAGGAGTCTGCTCTTTCATGGCTTGTCTTAATATTTCACCAGTAGAAATATGGGGGATATTCAAATGTTCAGCCAAAGTTTGAGCTTGTGTTCCTTTACCCGCTCCAGGTGGTCCCAAGAAGATTAATCGCGTCACTATTATTTCACCATTCCTTCATAGCGCTGAGAGATGACATAAGTTTGGACTTGTTTGGCTGTTTCAATTGCCACACCAACTAAAATCAACAAAGATGTCGCACCTATTCCCCGGAAAGTTTTTACATTCAAAGCGCTTTCCACGGCTGTGGGGATAATAGCGACGAAGCCCAAAAAGATCGCACCCAATAAAGTTAATCGGTTGGATACGCGTTCGATATACTCGCTAGTTGCCTTGCCGGGACGAATTCCAGGAATACTAGAACCCATTTTCTTCAAGTTCTGTGCTACATCTACTGGGTTGAGAATCAACGAAGAATAGAAGTAGCTGAAGAAAACAATGGAAATCATGTAGACCAAGGCATAGACCCAGGAGCTAGAACCGCTTGGACTCAAATAAGTGTTAACTATATTCGCCAAATCGGCATTTTTAGTAAAATTGGCGATCAGCAGTGGCAAACTGAGGATAGCAGCAGCAAAAAT
Organism: Nostoc sp. ChiSLP03a; assembly: GCF_034531215.2. Taxonomy (NCBI): domain Bacteria; kingdom Bacillati; phylum Cyanobacteriota; class Cyanophyceae; order Nostocales; family Nostocaceae; genus Nostoc; species Nostoc sp. ChiSLP03a. Next base: position 27,675 of record NZ_JAVRBQ020000099.1, on the reverse strand, counting down.
AATTGGCATCACGCCGCCTTGATTTAGCCGCAGTGGCAAATAGCTACGCTGCTCCGCTAAAACTCTCCGACCTACTTGACGACGAGCCGAAATAATTGGGATGCGGCGCATTCCTTCCTGCACAATCACAATCCCAACAATTGTTGCGAGGAAAACTAAGATCAGCACGATCACCCGACCTACTGCTTCTCTACCGCCGACTTGCACCAAGTCGATGGTATCACCTAAAGCTTTTGGTAATGACGCAACAATGTTGACAAAAATCAACAATGATGCGCCATTTCCAATACCCCGTTCTGTAATTAGTTCTGATGCCCACATGACAAACATCGAACCAGCAGTCAGAGCGATCGCAGTTTCAGCGACAAAGATGGGCCCTGGCTTTAAGGCGAATTGCTGGAGGAATAATGCCGAAAAAGCTGTACTTTGAAGAATTGCCCAAACTACAGTTACATATCGGGTAATTTGCGATATTTTTCGCCGACCAGCTTCCCCTTCATTTTTCTGTAAATTTTCTAAAGATGGAATCGCCGCGGTGAGCAATTGGATGATAATAGACGCATTAATGAAGGGCAAAATTCCTAAAGCAAAGACTCCCAAAGTCGAAAGTCCTCGCCCAGAAAATATATCTAATAAGCCGAATATGGAATTACTGCCCGATATAGCTTCGGCAAATCTCGGTCTATCAATCCCTGGGACGGGTAAGAAAATACCCAGGCGAACCAAAATTAAAATACCGACGGTGACAAGCAGCCTACCTCTAAGGCCAGCTGCCTGCGCCATCTGCATAAAAGTTTCTTGAGCCGTTGGGGCTTTATCTCGACTGATCATAGAGTGCTACCTTTATAGTGAACCAAGCACTGGCAGCGAGTTGGCTTGCATTTAAGTGCGCTGTTCCGGCTCACTCATAAGACTTCACAACTACCACCAGCTGCCTCAATTTTGCTACGAGCTGAACCTGTGAAAGCTGCCGCTTGTACCTTGAGCGGAATGCTCAATTCCCCGTTACCTAAAATTTTCAATGGCCCTTTGACAGCAGTCAGGATACCTGCGGCTTTCAATGAGGTCAAAGTTACTTCCGTATTCGCGGGAAGGGAGGCTAGCTTCTCTACATTAATCGTAGTGTAAATCTTCTGATTAACAATCGGAAAGCCCTTCAGCTTAGGTAGGCGGCGGTACAATGGCTGTTGACCACCTTCAAAACCTGGTCGTGTACTACTACCAGAACGAGATTTTTGACCCCGCATACCTAGACCAGCACTAGCACCTTGACCGGCAGAAATACCTCTGGCTACACGGCGCTTGCGTTTCTTTGAGCCTTTTTGCGGCTTAACATCATGGAGTCTCATAAGTTATCAAGTTCTCATTTGTCGTTTGTCATCTGTCTTTTGTTATTTGTCCTTTGTTATTCACGAATGACCATCGTACAGACAAGGGTTAATCGCGTCTCTACTGACTAATGACTAAATTAGATGTAGAGATTTTGAATAGGAATACCGCGATCTTCGGCGACTTCAGAAAGGGTACGCAGTGTAGATAAGGCATTAACTGCGGCTCTAGCATTATTGAGCGGATTGTTTGAGCCTAGTTGCTTGGCTAGGACGTTACGAACTCCGGCTAATTCCAACACAGTTCGCACCGCACCACCAGCAATTACCCCAGTACCAGGTGCGGCTGGACGCATAAGCACTTTTGCACCACCACCGACACCATCAATAGGATGGGGGATAGAGTTGGATTTGGTGATTGGGATATCAATGAGGTGTTTTTTGCCGTCGGCTACACCTTTTTTAACGGCACCTATTACATCTGAAGCTTTGCCTACTCCAACTCCAACCTGACCGCGTTCGTTACCAACGACAACGATCGCTCGGAAGCTGAGTTTTTTACCACCTTTGACCACTTTACTTACGCGGCGAATTTGGATAACCCGCTCTTGCCAAGTGGTTTCTTCTTTTTTGGCACGCTTTGTTCTACTTTTACGCTCTGTTGCCATAATTTATGCCTCTTTAGTCATGAGTCATTAGTCATGAGTCATTGGTCATTAGCTCTTATACAAGGGACAAAGGACAAATGACAAAGGACTAATTTAGAAATCTAAACCAGCTTCGCGTGCTGCATCAGCGAGTGCTTTGACACGACCATGATATAAGTTACCACCGCGATCAAAGACTACTTTGGTGATGCCTTTTTCTAGCGATCGCACTGCAATCAATTTACCAACTTGTACCGATGCATCGCGGTTTGCACATGACGCTAAACTAGATTTCAACTCTGGTTCTACAGTCGATGCGGCCACGATGGTTTGATGTTGAGTATCATCAATTACCTGGGCATAAATATGCTCATTAGAACGAAATACCGATAAACGCGGACGTTCTGGGGAGCCAACAACTTTGCCACGAACGCGTCGATGACGACGGTTTTTTGATTCTCTACGAGTAAGTTTCATTTCTACTTCTTACCACCCTTACCAGTCTTACCAGCTTTCCGTCTGACTACTTCACCGGCATAGCGGATGCCTTTACCTTTGTAAGGTTCTGGTGGACGAACAGCACGAATTTTGGCGGCTGTGTTACCGACAATTTCTTTGTCATAGCCGCTAACAATAACGTTAGTGGTACCTTCTACGGCAAACTGAATTCCATCTGGTGGTTCAATTTGCACTTGATGGCTGTAACCCATATTTAAAATTAGGTTACGCCCTTGAATTTGCGCCCTATAACCAACGCCTTGAATTTCCAAACGGCGTTGAAAACCTTGGGAAACTCCCTCGACCATGTTGGCAACTAAAGTGCGGCTCAAGCCGTGCAATTGCTTCGATATCCGAGTTTCATCCCGACGATTGACGTGTAATATTTCTCCCTCTTGAGAGAGTGAGACATTATCTCTGAGAGTGCGAGAAAGTTCTCCTTTCGGGCCTTTCACCACAATATTCGTACCATCGATCGCCACTTGAACTTTGGCGGGAATAGTAATTGGACGTTTACCAATACGTGACATGACTTTTTGTCCTTTGTTATTTGTCCTTTGTCCTTTGTCTTTTGTCCTTTGTCTTTCACTAATGACAAATGACTAATGACCAATGATTACCAAACGTAACAAAGTACTTCGCCACCCAAGTTCTGACGCCGCGCTTCGCGGTCAGTCATAATGCCACTGGATGTAGAAATAATGGCAATGCCAATGCCGCCTAGTACCCTTGGTAATTCTTTTCGATTTGAATAAACACGCAAGCCAGGCTTACTCACTCGCTTTAAAGCGGTGATCAGAGGTTGACGGTTTTTTCCCTTGTATTTCAGGGAAATCACCAGATTGCGTTTTACCCCTTCTTCTGCTTCTTCGATTTCAGCAATAAAGCCTTCCTCCCGTAGCACTTTGGCAATGCTTCGGGTCAATTTTGTAGCTGGCACTTGTGTAGTTTGATGCCGCGCCAGGTTGGCATTGCGGATGCGCGTCAGCATATCTGCAATTGTGTCGTTAGCCGCCATCGTTCCCTCTATAGATGAACTTATTGATCGCGAAAAGGCATTCCTAATTCTTTAAGTAAGGCGCGTCCTTCTTCGTCGTTTGTTGCTGTGGTGATGATGGAAATATCCATCCCACGCACTTGATCGATGCTGTCGTATTCGACTTCTGGAAAAATTAGCTGTTCTCTCACACCTAGAGTGTAGTTACCGCGTCCGTCAAAGCTTTTGGGGCTAACGCCGCGAAAATCTCGAATTCTGGGTAGTGACAAGCTAACTAACCGATCGAAAAAGGCATACATCCGTTCGGCTCTGAGTGTCACCATGATCCCCACAGGCATCCCTTGACGAATCTTAAAGCCAGCGATCGCCTTTTTCGCCCGTGTCACCACTGGTTTTTGACCAGTTACTACGGCAATCTCGTTGATCGATGCCTCTAGTGACTTCGCATTTTGAGCTGCTTCACCCAAACCTCGGTTAATCGTAACCTTTACTAACTTCGGTACTTGATGAACGTTGGTATATTGAAACTGATTAATCAGTTTGGGGACGATCGTCTCTTGATATAAGGTTTTGAGTCTTGTTGTCGCCATAGTTTTTTGTCCTGATATCCCTGGGCTTGGTCAGGGAACTTTATTGTCTTTTGTTATCTGTCCTTTGTCTTTTGTTATTTGTGTTTTTACTAAATAACTAATGACTAATGACCAATGACTAATGACTATTTATCTAGAATTTCGCCAGTTTTCTTGAGTTTTCTCACCTTTTTGCCTTCTGAGGTAAAGGTGTAACCAACACGACTGGCAACGTTTTGCTTGGTGGAATAAAGCATCACATTGGAGCTATGAATCGGGAATTCTTGGGTAATAATTCGCCCCGATTCCCCTTCTTGCTGGGGTTTGACGTGCTTGGTCTTGATGTTGACACCTTTAACGATAACTTTACTCAGTTGGGGAAGTGCTTGGATAATTTCACCAACTTTTCCTTTGTCTTTACCAGCAATCACTTGTACAGTGTCGCCAGTTTTGACATGCATTTTGTGGAATACTTTGGGCGTACCCTGTTTGGTTGCCATTAAAGCACCTCCGGAGCCAGAGAAACAATTTTGGTGAAGTTTTTATCGCGCAGTTCCCGTGCAACTGGGCCAAAAACCCGTGTACCTCTGGGATTACCGTCTTTGTTGATGATTACAGCAGCGTTATCATCAAAGCGAATACTCATGCCACTGTCGCGATTTACAGCTTTCCGAGTCCGAACAATTACTGCTTCCACCACATCAGACTTTTTAACAGCCATGTTAGGCGTAGCATCTTTGACAACTGCGATAATTTTATCGCCAATAAAACCATAACGACGGTTGCCTCCGCCTAAGATGCGGATGCACATCAGTTTGCGGGCGCCGCTATTATCTGCGACATTCAGGTAAGTCTGGGGTTGAATCACAATTATTCTCTCTTGTAATGTTGTTAGTTTCTAACAACGATGAGGTTTAAGTAGGTTTGACGTTCAGGACTTCTGTGATTTTCCAGCGCTTGGTTTTACTCAGAGGTCTAGTTTCCTGAATGCGAACGCGATCGCCTACTTTACACTGATTTTCTTCGTCGTGAACTTTATATCGTTGGGTGTTAACCACAATCTTGCCGTACTTGGGGTGAGGAGCGCGGTTTTCTATGGCGACTACCACAGTTTTTTGCATTTTATCGCTCACTACCAAGCCAACTCGTTCTTTAACTGCCATAATCTCCTACTTTTTTTCTTCTTTAGCCGATTGACTTGCTGCCCGTTTGCGTTCTGTTTCTAGCGTCAGCAATTGAGCTAGGCGGTGGCGCAATTGTCGGAACTGATGGGGCTTTTCTAATTGTCTGGTGGCTTTTTGCAAGCGCAACTGAAATAGTTGTCTTTTGGTCGCGACAATTTCATCAGAAAGCTTCTCGTCGCTTAATTCTCTAGCTTCTGAAATTTTAGGAAGAGGCATAAGCTACTCCTGCTCCTGTGGTTGAGAGCGCACAATAAACTTAGTTTTGATGGGCAGTTTAAATGAAGCCAAACGCATCGCTTCACGAGCGATTTCTTCAGAAACTCCACCGATTTCAAACAAAATTCGTCCTGGCTTGACTACAGCTACCCAAAACTCTGGATTACCTTTACCGGAACCCATCCGGGTTTCAGCAGGACGCATGGTTACAGGTTTATCAGGGAAAATCCGAATCCAGATTTGTCCACCCCGACGGATATAACGAGTCATTGCCCGACGGGAAGCCTCGATTTGACGCGAGGTAATCCAAGCAGGTTCTTGAGCTTGGAGTGCAAAATCACCGAAGTTGAGGGTACTACCACGGCTGGCTAGTCCTTCCATCCGTCCCCGCTGTTGTTTGCGGAATTTAGTTCTTCTAGGGCTTAACATGGTTTGTCATTTGTCATTTGTCATTTGTCATTTGTCATTTGCCATTTACTAATGACTAATGACTAATGACGATTTATCCTTCGTTTGAGCGGTCTTCAAATTGCTGGCGACGACGTTGTTGTTGACGGCGACGGGGTTCGCGATCGCGATCGCGGGGTTCGCGATCGCGATCGCGGCGTGCAGGTGGTAGTGGATCTGGTTCCTGTCCAGGAATAATTTCTCCCTTAAACACCCATACTTTGATACCCAAAATGCCGTAAACAGTTTTTGCCGTGCAATAAGAGTAGTCAATGTCAGCCCGTAATGTATGTAAAGGTACTCTACCTTCACGAGTCCACTCTGTCCGGGCAATTTCTGCACCGTTGAGGCGACCGCTGACTTGGATTTTAATACCTTGGACACCAGCGCGTTGGGCACGTTGAATCGATTGCCGTACTACCCGCCGAAAGGAAACCCGACGTTCCAATTGTTGAGCAATGTATTCGGCAATTAGGTAGGCATCAGCATCAACTCGTTGAACTTCAACTACGTTAATCCGAATTTGACGATTACTACCCAACAATCCTTGGAGTCCGGTACGTAAAGATTCGATACCTTGTCCACCGCGACCCACTACTACCCCAGGTCTAGCTGTACGTACTTCTAAGTCGATTTGGTCAGCTTTGCGCTCAATCCGCACTTCGGAAATTCCGGCGTTATTTTGAGCCTGTCTACCCAGCTTTTGTTCTATGTATTGACGCAGTTTGTGATCTTCTTGGAGAAGTTCTGGATAGCGATCGGGAACAGCAAACCAACGGGATTGATGTTCATGCGTAATACCCAGGCGAAAACCAACTGGATGAATCTTTTGTCCCACAAATGCTTCCTCTAAAATTTCTTACTTTACGCAATTTATTGGGTAACGTGCTTATTTTTCTGGAGCAGCTGCAACAGCTACGGTAATATGACACGTCGGCTTGCGAATTTGGTAAGCTCGACCTTGCGCTCTTGGTTGGAAGCGCTTCAACGGCGGCCCTTGATCGGCATAAGCCTGAGTAATTACAAGTTGAGTCCGATCTAACCCAGCGTTGTGTTCGGCATTGGCAGCAGCGCTTCTAAGAACCTTCAATATGGGTTCAGTGGCGCGATAGGGCATGAATTCCAGGATGATTAACGCTTCTCGGTAAGATCGCCCGCGGATTTGATCGAGTACCCGACGCACCTTGTAAGCCGAGATGCGGATAAAACGAGCGATCGCTTTTACTTCAGTAGTATTAGTAGCCATAATTTTCTCCAATTTTGTCCTTCGTCTTTCGTCCTTTATCCTTGGTCTTTTGTCGAAAGCTAATAACTAATGACAAATGACTAATGACAAATGACCAATGACTAACAACTACCTACCTGCTTTTTTGTCGCTTTTTCCATGACCCCTGTAGGTGCGTGTCGGGGCAAATTCACCCAACTTATGACCTACCATCTGTTCATTTACAAAAACGGGAACGTGTTGGCGTCCGTTGTGAACAGCTATGGTATGGCCTACCATTAGAGGCAAAATTGTCGAAGCTCGTGACCAAGTTTTAATAACTTCTTTTCTGTTGTTGTCGTTGAGCTTTTCAATTTTTTTTAGGAGATGATCCGCAACAAAAGGACCTTTTTTTAGAGAACGACCCATAGTTCAATTTTGGATTTAGGATTTAAGAATTAGGAGTGAGGAGTTAGGAGTGAGAGTTAATAAGTTTAGATTCAACTCATAACTCATAACTCATAACTTTTAACTCTTTAAGATTCACGACCACCGCGACCGCGTTTAGAAGACTTACGACGACGACGCACAATCAACTTGCTGCTAAGTTTCTTGCGATTGCGTGTTTTCGCACCCAATGTGGGTTTACCCCAAGGTGTAACAGGCCCCGATCTACCGATAGGCGCTCTACCTTCACCACCACCATGTGGGTGATCCACTGGGTTCATGACGCTACCTCTAACCTTAGGACGGCGACCTTTCCAGCGATTTCGTCCGGCTTTACCTGCACTTAGGTTTCTCGCGTCGGTGTTGCCTACTTGCCCAATGGTGGCGTAGGACTCGCGTCGAATCAAGCGGACTTCTCCTGAAGGCAACTTGAGAGTTACATAATTACCTTCTTTTGCCACAACTTGAGCGCTAGCACCAGCAGCACGCACAATTTGACCACCTTTACCAGGGGTCAGTTCTACGTTGTGAACACTAGTACCCAAGGGAATCTTCGAGAGCGGTAAAGCATTTCCATCTTCAAAGGGAGCTTCTGGGCCAGAAATAATTATTGTTCCAACTTTCAACCCATTGGGGTGAAGGATGTACCGTTTTTCGCCGTCTTGGTAATACAAAAGGGCAATTCTGGCGTTACGGTTAGGATCGTATTCAATTGCTGCGACTTTTGCCGGAATATTATGTTTATCCCTTTTAAAATCGATGATCCGATAAAGCTGTTTGTGTCCGCCACCCCGACGACGGCTAGTAATCCGCCCGTGATTATTCCGACCTTTGGCGCGATGCTTCGAGGTAGTTAAGGATTTTTCTGGTTCGCTTCTGGTAATTTCCGCAAAGTCAGAGATTGTAACTTGGCGAGTGCTGGGGGTATAAGGGCGATAAGAACGAGTACCCATAATCTATTTTGGATTTTGGATTTTGGATTTACTTAATTTTGGATTTTGAACTTTGGATTTTGAATTTAATGAGTGTTTAACTAATTGCCACCATTTTCGGTACTTATTCAGGTAAACTCCTCAATCTAAAATCTAAAATCTAAAATCTAAAATTTTTAGACTTCTGGGAATAGAACTTGTCTAATCTTGTCTTCATCCCCAGGTGCGACAGTGACGATCGCTCGCTTATATTGGGGTTTATAACCAATAAATTTACCAACGCGCCGCTTTTTGCGCGGTGGTAGAGTGGTGTTGACTTTTACAACCTTGACCTGAAACAAGTCTTCGATCGCAGCCTTGATTTCTGGCTTAGATGCCTTTGGAATTACTTCAAAGGTGTACTTGTTTTGCTCCATTAAGATGGTCGCTTTCTCGGTGACGATTGGGCGACGTACTAAGTCGGCAAGGTCGCGGGGGTCAAAGCTAGGCACTGTAGACCTCCTGAATTTTTTCTAGGGCTGATGCCGTAACTACAATTTTGTCAGCGTGCAGTAAATCAAAAACATTTAGCTGGTTGGCTGCAATTAGTTTTAAATTTTCAATGTTGCGGGCTGATAAATAAACGTTATCTGTATCCGCAATTTCAGACAAAATTAACAGTGCCTTGCTTTCTGGTACTACTCCCCAACGGGCAAGCGCTGCTACTAATTCTTTAGTTTTGGGGCGAGATAGCTCGGTGCTAAATTCTTCTACTACGATCAAGTCGTCAATGCGACCGACAAATGCTGTCCGCAGTGCTAAACGCCGTTCTTTGCGGTTCAACTTCAGGTCGAAGTCTCTGGGCTTTGGCCCAAAGATCACACCACCACCACGCCACAATGGCGAACGAATAGACCCTGCACGAGCGCGACCTGTACCTTTTTGCCGCCAAGGTTTACGACCGCCACCCCTGACTTCCGCACGAGTTTTTGTGCTGGCATTTCCTTGACGAGCATTGGTCAATTGCCGTACTAAGGCGCGGTGTACAATATGAGACGCTGTTTCTTCTTTGGCAGTGCGCAACTCGAAGGTCGTCTCGCCGACCTGTTCTCCTTGCCAATTTTTAACTACGCTTTCAACCATTTTTGTTATTTGTCCTTTGTCATTTGTCATTTGGCATTTGTCTTTTGTCCTTAGCCAATGACTTTTGACTAATGACTACTGACTAATGACTTTTGACTATCCCACTATTTTTGCCGGCACAACACTTACTAGAGCGCCTGGTTTACCAGGAATAGCTCCTTTAATTAGCAATAAGTTGCGTTCTGGATCGACTCGCACTATGGTCAGTTTGCGGATTGTAATACGTTTTCCACCTAAACGACCTGCCATCCGCTTACCTGGATAGACACGACCGGGTGTTGTACCAGCACCAATTGAACCGGGTGCTCTGTGGTTTTTGGAACCGTGTGACATGGGCCCACGAGCAAAGTTGTTGCGCTTCTGGTTTCCCGCAAAGCCGCGACCGATGCTTGTACCGACGACATCGACAATTTGACCTGCGCTAAAAATATCTGCTTTAATCTGTTGACCTAAAGCATAATCACTAGAGCTATCGGTGTGATATTCATTTAAGTGACGCAATGCTGGCGCAGATGATTTAGCCAAATGGCCCAGTAGTGGTCTATTTAGTGCCTTGGGTTTGACTTCGCCATAACCAACTTGAATGGCAAAGTAACCATCGGTTTCTTTCGTTTTAACTTGTGTAACGGTGCATGGCCCTGCTTGAATGACAGTTACAGGAATAGACACTCCTGCTTCGTCAAATATTTGGGTCATGCCCAGCTTGGTGCCGAGAATACCTACAGACACAGTAACTGGTTCTCCTTCTACTTGCTGACCTTGGAATTGGACTCTAGAGGACACGCTTTGTACGCATCAGTTTAGGCTGGGTTAGCCTGCGAAATTTGGAATGGTTTCAATAAACCGTTCCAAATGCTTTTGGACACAACAAACAGTGTCCTTACTGCTTGGTGAATCTGTTTAGCTTCACTCACTAGATCGCTAGAACAGCCACAAGTCTCTTCCCGTTGGGAAGGAGTAACTTCTGGAATCAATGCAAGGCGCTACAGCTTTAAGCTGCGTGCAGCAATGCTTTTGTCCAAGCAATTGCTCTGGCACTTTCTGGAGGCAGCGCTGTCGGCAGGTTTTCCGATTTGTACGCGCCCGAAGGCGGCTTCTTGGAGATTGGCTACTGCCGTGTTGCAGTTGGACTTAAGCGGTTATTACCGCCCAGTATCCGTTAACTGAGACTGACGTAATGCCATGAAACCAACATTGCTGCTCAGTTTTTACTTCCTTAAACACCTTAAACTATTGTTTAAGCTTTTGCCTGCTTTTTTTGAGGCACAGGAGTAAACGTACCTTGGAGCTTAGGATTAACTTTAGTTATTCTTCCATAAGCTCTAATGTTGACCTGAAAGCTTTCTTAGTTTACCAGTCTACGATCGCTCTGAGCTAGATTATCCAATTTGGATTAAATCATCAGTTTTTGATGCTAGCACCACCTCAGAATGACAGTAAAAAGTTAACCTAATTTGCGTTTTTGGTCACAATCTAATAATATAAATTATTTATTTATGTTTGTCCAGTAATTTATAGAGTTATTTTTAGGGAGTAGGGAAAAAGCAAGGGAGCAGGGGGCAGGGGGCAGGGAGCAAGGGAGCAAGGGAGCAAGGGAGCAGGGGAGCAGGGGAGAATAATTAATCCCCAATGCCCAATGCCCAATGCCCAATACCCAAAAAAATTGCTTTTAATCTATCGGTTCAGGGTAAATAATAGAAATATCTAAGTGGGATAAGACGAAAATCTATGGCACTAATTACCACTGGCAATGGTTTAATCCGCGATCTGGAAAAGTTTGGCGCTTTGGGAGTGTATGTACCTCTAGAAGGAGGTTATGAAGGTCGATATCAGCGCCGACTACGGGCAGCTGGCTATACTACCCTCCACATTACTGCTAAAGGACTGGGTGATTTAGCTGCGTATCTCACAAGAATTCATGGAGTCAGACCTCCTCATCTTGGAAAAAAAAGCACTGGTAGCGGTGCCGCAGTGGGTCATGTGTACTATTTACCCCCAATTCTCAATTCTCATCTAGAACAGCTACCACCAAAATCAAAGGGGCTGGTCTTATGGATTATTGAAGGGCATATTCTTTCCAATGAGGAACTTGAGTATTTGACGAATTTTCCTCAACTAGAACCACGAGTGAGAGTAATCATTGAAAGGGGTGGCGATCGCTCTTTCCGTTGGACTTCTCTGGAAAAAACTCTGTTAGCTAGTTAGTCCTTTGTCATTAGTCATTAATCATTTGCTCATAACTAATGACTAATGACTCAATTCAATCAGCAACGATCGTTAGCTAATAAGTTTTTTCGTAACTCCACGCAATCGGATTAACACTGGCTTTGCCCAATTTCCACCAAGCAAATCGTGCAGCAGAATATAAAAACAGGGGATGATAAATAATGTCAGCATTGTTGCGATCGCCATCCCAAAGAAAACTACAATCCCTAAAGGCTGCAAAAATTCAGAACCTTCACCAATGCCCAATGCCAAAGGAAACAGTCCCAAGATAGTAGTGACTGTAGTCATGATAATTGGGCGCAAACGTTGAGGAGCAGCTTTTAGGATTGCAATTTGGCGAGTACAACCAACTTCTTCCCGAATTTGATTCGCCAGTTCCACCATCAGAATCCCCGCGTTCACCACAATTCCCACTAGCAGGACGACACCAACAATTACAGTTGCGCCAATTGCAGTTTGGGTAATGTAAAGTCCAAAAATTCCTCCAGCTAACGCTAGTGGTACGGTGAACATAATTACCAATGGGTCAATTAGCGAATTGTATTGTACCGCCATGACTACAAAGATTAAGAACGTTGCCAACGCCCCCAAAGTTTTTAAAGCATCCTGAAGTTGCTGATTAGTTTCTTGGGCAGAACTAGGCACAATGGAAACACCATCAGGTAAGTCTACATCTTTGAGTACCTGATTAACTTCTGCGATCGCTTCACCAAGACTAGCTCCCTCGCTGAGATTTCCGGCGACAATAAAAGCTTGGCGCTGATTAATCCGTTGCACCTCACCAGGCGCTTGACCTTCTTGAATGTTCGCAACATCAAAAAGCCGGATTAGTTGATTGTTTTCTGTAAATAGCGGTAATTGTTCTAGCTGGGAAGGACGTTGAATGGCTTCTTTATTTAGCTGCACCCGCACATCAACTAAACGATTACCGCGTTGAATTTGCGTGGGAACTGAACCTTCAATTGCTGTTTGAACTGTTGCACCAATTTGCCCAGCGCTCAACCCTAAAGCTGAAACCCTTTCCCAGTCGGGGCGAATTTGGATTTCCGGTTGTCGGGGGTCGGCATCTGGTCGGAATGTTGCTAATTTTGCTCTTTCTTGCAATGCTTGCAGCACTTGGGCCCCGGCTTGCGTTAAGTTTTCTTCGTTCTCACCTTGCAGAACCACGTCAACTTCTGACCCTTGCACTGGAGAATTACTCAAGATTAAACCCCGTACCTGACCAGGATTGAGGCGTAGCAGAATTCCTGCTAAGTTGAGTTTGTTAAATTCTGGAGTTACTTTTTTGACGAAAGCTTCAACATCTGTGCCTGGTTTCAGATTGATGGTACTACTGGCACGTAAAGGATTTTCTGTAGTATTGTTACCAAATAAATTACCACCCACAGTTGTAAAAGCAGACTCGGTTTCTGGTTGTTTGAGCAAAATGTCATCGACAATTTGCATAACTTTTTGAGAAGTTACTAAAGGTGTACCGGGAGGAAACTGCGCTCTCAAGGTAGCTTGTCCGGTACTGATGCGGGGTAAAATTTCTTGGGGAATTTGACCAAACATGAAAAAGCTACTGCCGCCTAAAATTACTAAAGCAGCAGTTACTACGAAAAACCGATAGCGTAAGACCTTGGTTAAGAAGTTACTGTATCCCCGCGTTGCATCTTCAAATCGCTGATTAAACTGTCTAAGCAGCCAAAATTCACTAATCCGACTAGACCAGCGAATTCCTAAAAGTCGAGAAGACAGCATCGGTACTACTGTAATGGCGACAACCAGAGATGCTGCGACTGCAAAGCTAATTGTTAAAATCAGTTCATTAAATAGCAGTGCAATAAAGCCGCCAATTAATAAGAATGGCACTACAGAAACTAAGTTGGCACCTGTAGCAGCAACTAAAGCAGATTCTACTTCTTGGGAAGCATTAATGGCAGTGTCAATAAAGAATTTGGAATTTCTCCCTTTCTTTTCTGCTCCTCTGCTCCCCTGCTCCCCTGCCTCCATCTCCCTCTGATTGGGAGTCATCCCCGCTTTTTCGGAAATGTTCTCCAAAATCACAACCGATGTATCAATTGCTTGACCGACTCCTAATGTCAGACCTGCCAAACTAAAAACATTCAAGGTTAAACCAAATATTCTCATTAAAGCGATCGCCGCCAGAGTACACAGCGGAATCGTCAAACTGATAATGAATGTTTGCCTGAACGATCCTAAAAATAACAACACAGCTGCTGCTGCTAACAATGCCCCAGAAATCCCCGAAAAGATGACATCATTTAAAGAATTGCGGATAAAGACAGATTCATCTGTGGTCGGACTCAAAGTCATGTCTGCTGGAATTAAACCCGATTGTCGTAATTGTTCAATTCGCCGCTTAACGGCATCTACAACTGCGATCGTGTTAGCTTCAGGCTGCTTTTGGACTGAAAATTTCACCGCAGGCTGACGATTCAGATAAACAAAAACTCGCTGTTCTTCTGTATCATCAATTACTTCTGCAAAGTCTCGCAAGTAGACGCGGCGGGAAGGTGTAGGGGAAGTAGTGGAAGCAGGGGAAGCAGGGGAGGCAGAGGAGGCAGGGGAGGAAACTTCTAAGGAAAGGTTTTCAATTTCCTTAGCATTTTGAAAGCGTCCGACAGTCCGAGTTAATGGCTCGGAATTTTGCCCCAGAATCCGACCGCCAGAAGTGTCTTGGTTACGGGCTGTTAATTCATCTAAGACATCATTTAACCCGACACCCAAAGCTTGCAATCGGTTTAAGTCAACAAGCACTCGTACTTCTTCTTCTGCACCGCCGGATACGTCAACAGAAGCGACTCCTGGTACTACACTGAGTTCACGCGTTAACTCTTCATCAGCAAATACGCGTAAATCTTTCCCTGGTAACGAGGCAGATGTCAGCGCCAATTCATAAACCGGCAATTGAGAAGGATCGACTTTGAATAAGCGCGGCTCCTCTATTGTATCTGGTAGTTGTCCTCGATTTCGGTTAAAAGCAGCAGTAGCATCGTTTAAAGCTTGGTCAATATCGCCCCCTGGTTGGAAGTATAAATCGAGGCTGACTTGTCCTTCACGGGTGCGGGAAAAAACTTGCACTACATTCTCAGTTGCCCTTAAAGCTTCTTCTAAGGGTCTGGTGATTTCATCTACTGCTACTTCTGGTGAAATACCAGGAGCTTCTAGCCGCACCCCAATTCGGGGATAGGTAATTGATGGTAGGAGATCGACTTGGATCGTTGTGAGAAAAAATACCCCAATGACAATTACTGCCACGGTGAGCATGAGTGTGCCAATGTGTTGGCGGATAGCGATCGCACTCAGGCTAAATCCGCTATTGCCACTATTATTATTTGCCTGTTGCATGATACTAAGTGATAAGTGCTAAGTGCTGACTACTGAGTACTTTTTTCATTAATATGGTGGTTACTCCCCACCCTACTATTGCTTTTCTGAAAGAATTGAAAGACTTACAGTGTCACCTTCTTTTAACGGCTTACCACTACGAACAACGTAGCGCTCTCCTGCTTGCAAACCGGATAAAATTTCCACTTTGCCATCAGCCCTTTTTCCTAAAGTAACTGCACGCGTCGCTACTTTCGTCTTACCATCTGTGTCTTTCACCACAAATAGCGTCCCCGACAAGTTTTCTTGCTCTTTTTGTGCTGCCTTTGCTGCCCCTGCTTGTTTTTGAATCGCTGTTTGCGGTACTACTACCCGCTGTTGAGTCTGGTTTTGAAAGTTGACTCGCGCCAGTAGTCCGCTACCAATCTTACCTTGAGTGTTGGGAATCACTACTTCTACAGGTATTAAGCGAGCTGTAGCGTCGGCAGCAGGGGAAATGCGGGTAACTCTGCCAATTAATGTTTCTTTGGGGAAGGCATCTAAACGGACTTGTACAGATTGCCCAACTTGAATTTGTGCCAGTTCTAATTCCGAAACTTGGACGACGACTTTGACACGGCTAAAGTCGCCAATTTTTAAGACTTCGTTACCTGCTTGCAGCAGGTTGCCTGGTTCTGTCACCTTTTCTGTGACTACGCCAGCGATCGGAGATACCAGCCGAGTATAAGACCTGCGCTCTTTGGTTTGGGCAACCAATGCCTGTTGAGCAAGTACTCTACCTTGGGCGGCAGCGACGGCTTGCTGTTCTGTCCGAACTTGTTCTTGGGCTGCCCGGAGTGCCTGGGCGGCTGTTTGTGCCTGGGTACGTGCTTGCTGGGCAGTTTGTTCAGCGATCGCTCCAGCCTTAAACAACCTCTGCTGCCGCTCTGAATCTGCTTGAGCTTGTACTACTTCTAGGCGCGCTCGTTCAACGTCTGCACGAGCATTGCTTACCTGATTGGTTGCCCTGGCTACTTCTGATTTGAGGGCTGCTAGCTCTGCTTCTGCTTGCTTTAATTCGGTCGAAAGTATGGCATCATCTAACCGCCCAACGTTTTGCCCAAGCTTGACTGCATCGCCGACATCAAGGTTCAAAGCCAACAACCGAGCTTCTACTTGCGATCGCAGTGACACAATTCGGAAGGGTGTTGTATTACCTGTGTATTCTGGCTGTGTTTGCAGCGTATCAGTTCGAGCGATCGCCGCATCTACAGGTGTTGCACCACCACGTTGTCCGCTACCAGGACTCTGAGATTGTGCATCAGCCGCTTCTTCCTTGGGTAGCGCTCCACAATTCGCTGTCAGCAGTCCTATGCCCAGCAGACAGGGAATCAATAATTTGGATGCAAAAGGAGAAGACACCTTTGTGTCAAAACTATTTTTTACATCTGCAACAGCCACATCAGTCTTCATAACTGAATTTAACTGGGTATTAATTACCTGGTTAGCGGCTGCCAAAGGTGAGATTTTCGCCTGCTTGTGCGGCTTATTTCTGTCCAAAATCATTTATTTTTCGCGTATTTGGTGAGCTTTTTGGGTTAAACAGCCGTGCATTACCAAGTAATTTTGAGACATTATGAATAGTGAAAAGCGGCGAGAGTCAATTGGCTATCTTCTTGCAGAATTTTGTATCAAAAATTACTTTTTATTTGAAAAAATTTCTCACCACTTTAACTCATTAAATTGAGTCGCCCGCTTTTTAGCTGACGATGCAATTCTTAACTCAGTATAAATATTTTTAAATTTCTTGCAATCTGCCCTTAGTAGAAGACTTGTATTTATTTAGCCCTTAGTCATCTAAGGTTTTGTTACACGCCTCCTTCTTAAACTCAAACTCTTGGGATGACTGCGATGATTTAAAGCTTAATGATCCTCCGCAATCTGATGACTTAATTACCGAAAGTCCATACATAGCAACCACTCCCAGAAGTGCCAAACCAACTACCCCTGCAAAAATAATCGAAGGAGTTTGCTCTAGTGCTTTACTTACAGCGTTTTTAGCATTATTGATAAATCCAGATTCTGATTTATCATCAGGTTGAATGTCAATAATGGATTTGGCTTTGTTGTTCATTTCGATTTTTCCTTATTTTAAATTTCTAAAAGCCATCCATTATGAATGTTTTAAAATACTATTTCAAAGGTTAAAATCGGCATCACTGTGCCAAAAAGGTTTTTTGTACGCTAAGAAAATTTCTAAGCTATGACCGGGCAGAGTTTTTGCGTAGGATTGGCTTTGAAAAAGCTCTCAAAACTGGCTTTTAGATGCAAAGAAAGAAATGTAGTCATCAACGTTTCTTAAACCGAACTTCAAATTATGTCTCTATCTGATGAAATATTACTTCAGACATACCAAGCTGAAACTAATGCTGTACAGGGATTACAGCCTTAGCGTACAATTTTTCCGTTTTGGCACTATGGTGATACCTGTTGCGTTAGACTTCAACCTTGATTACCTTTTATAATACTTTACCTAAATAAATTTATAGTTGCAACTAGTTTGCCTAAAATAATTTAGGCAAACTTAGTTATAATGGAACTGTGCCATAAGTAAACCCCCTACCCCTATGGAAAATACACGATTAGAATCAAAGATCGCAGAACTTCGTGAACGAGCAGGACTAACTCAACACCAGTTATCTCAAAAGGTTGGAGTCACAGAAACCACAATTGCTAACTGGGAAAAAGGCAGGAGTGGTCTGGAATGCATTGAGAAAGTACTCAAGCTATGCGAAACTCTTAACTGTCAGGTAGCTGACTTGATTAAGTATGTTCCAAGTGCAGTAGATTCATCGGTGTTAGTACAAGCGCGTGGGCTTCTAAAGCCTAAAGAAGAAGATAATACTGATGAGAATAAGCCGTATCCAATAACCATTGAAATTATTGAAGATGAAACTTCAGTAACTGATAATTCATCGGTGTTAGCACAAGCGCGTGGGCTTCTAAAGCCTAAAGAAGCAGATAATACTGATGAGAATAAGCCGTATCCAATAACTATTGAAATTATTGAAGATGAAACTTCAGTAACTGATAATTCACCGATACCAGCGCAAATACATAGACTCTCAAACTAGTTATTCACTTCTGCTGAAAAATTGCCGAAACCCTTGATTTCTGCTTGAAGGAAAGGTGGGGGAGTAAACGGTTATTTCTCAAAGCATAAAAAAATTGATGAAAATAGCTATTTCTAATTATCAATTAAATAATAAACACAAGATTTTCAAGGGGAATGTAATTGATTATGCGAGCCTTAATAGACAAGGAAGTTTGGTTAGATGTTTTGCTAGAGAGAAAAAATTTTGTAGAAGATTCAGCATCTATATTGAAATTAATGGAATCCCAGGAATCCAATCTTGAGGGATACATTACAATAGCAACACTAAAAGAGATATACGATGATGCCGAAAAACATAATCATCAAGGTGATTTGGCAATTTCTTTAATCAAACAAATCAATACAATCTGCTCTGTTGATGAGTTTACTCTTCACCCATTAATATCTAGTATTGTAGATAATTCTAATGTTAAGTATGAGGTAGCAGTAAATTTGTCTGTTGCTGTTTTATATCAGCCAAATATTGAGTTAATTATAACTCGTTGCCCAGATTTGTATAAGTCTATATTACCGAAAATCCCAAAAAAGCAAAGTTATAGTTTGAAAATTTTGGAAGTAAGTGAATTTTTAAATTATTTTTATAATCAACAACTAGAACCAGAAATAAATAAATATAATCAAATTCCTAATTTTTGGAAATGGTTCATTCAAGGATTAGTTGAGAGACAAATATTCTCACAGCAAATATTGATCTATCTGTCTCAAAGTGAATTTTTATTAAGACAATTACAGAAAAATTTTCCTAAAATCCTAACCATAAGTGGAGTTTTAATATACACAGGAATTTTGCCAGGAACTGAAGCTGGAGCTTTAGTTAAAACATTTGATGGAGCTTTATTCTTGGCAGCTTGTGTACAGAAGGCAGCAGTGGCTGGACTTTTACCCGGAACAAGGACAAAGACACAAGCATCGTCAAAAAGTGATGAGTGGATTGAAGTTGAGTGGGCTGAAGTAGAGACTGAGGCTAGAGTAAGGACTAAGGCGTTTATAGCTTGGTTAATTGCTGGAGCTGTCGCTGGAGGAATGGCAGTGGCAGTAGGTTTGTTTGTAGGAAGCCCGATAGCTAAGGCTATTGCAATAACAGTGGGTTTATCCCCCATAGCAGCTGAAGCAATGATTGTAATCTTGAAAGTTATCTCAACTATTGTTCCGCTTTTTTTGGGAATAGGGGCTTTATTAGGAAAGGTAAGTTGGGGCATGGCGTTAACGTCCTGTTTGAGTTTAGCTTCACTTTGGGGTGGGGTAGAGGTTTTGGCTCTTGCAGGACAAGGGTCTAGTGCTGGGGCTTTAGTTTTAGCAGAGGTAGGAGCTTTGACGACGACTGGACTTATGGCTTTTTTTGGGAAGTTTCAATGGACTTGGTTTTTTAGTCTTATGGGAGTGGGAATGTTGGCTTTGCTAGGCGCAGGAGGTGGAATTGGATCTATGATATTAACTGTAGCTGGGGGCATTGCTTTGGGTGTATTTGGAACACAAACTTTTCAAAGATTATTTTCAGAATTTTCTCAACAGAACAAGGAATAGAGAGCAAATCTTAAAATAACCTTGTTTTCCTACCCATATAGCCCAGCTTCGACTACGCAAGGAAGTTACTCAGTATTGGCAGCCCCAACCCTTTACTACAAGCCTTTACCAACCTTTACAAAGTCGTCGTTTCTTACCTCATTTTCGGGAGCAAGCCAGTTGTAGCGAAGCGGTGACTGAGCGCTGCGAAGAATCTAGTTGACCACACCAAAGAATCTGACTTTTCCCGTTATCTCCTTGATGGAGCGATCGCTTACTATACCGCTAGCCTAAAGCCCTATTTTCTCATGAATTATTGTCATTAAAATTAATTTGTTGAGAATAAGACATAGTGTGAAACCCTTGCTATTTCATTGTTTCACGACTTAACGGGAAAAGTCAGCATTCCGCAGATATTAAATCGGATTTAATAAATATGAATTTGGATAACATTAAGCCTGAAACGACTAACTGGTAATCATTTCAGGCTATTTTTCTATTAAAATAATCGAATGAGGCAGAGAGAAGAAAAGCCATGAAAGAGCCAAAAGAAGTAATAAAAGTCCTAGATATAGACCCTAAACGGAATAGTAGCGGGAATAATAGACGAGATGAAATTGGTAGAAGAAGTGAATAAAATAGTGGGAATAAAAGTAAAAGAAACCCTAAGTCCAGGACAAGAGGTCTACTGAAGATACGGGACTTTCACACCCCTACTTCTAATCTGGGCAGTATTAAGTAACTAGACTTAGGCTGACATAACTAGATTTAATGTAGCAATCTTGTGGGTGCGGTTCACTAGAGCCTCACCCGTTTTTAGACTAGCCAGCATCTAGCTATTAACCGCTTATATAACTTTTTATAACAGTTTTTCAAACTTTTGCCCAGAAAGTTGGTTGCTATGTCATCATGGCAAGTGAAATGAGAATTAATTCGGCGACAGTGTTTGTTTTTAGTATTGACAGGCTTTTTCCTTTTGGTATTACAGACTTCTCTCCGAAATCTAAATCTCTACAAACTTATGATTTTGGAGACATTTGATGTCAATTTACGTTGGTAACCTCTCCTATGATGTTACACAGGATGCGCTGAGTGCTGTATTTGCAGAATATGGTGCTGTAAAGCGCGTTCAACTACCCACTGACCGTGAAACAGGTCGTTTACGCGGCTTTGCTTTTGTGGAAATGAGTTCAGAAGATGAAGAAGCAAAAGCTATTGAAGCTCTTGATGGTGCTGAATGGCTTGGTCGCGACCTCAAAGTAAATAAAGCCAAGCCCAAAGAAGACAGAAGTGGTGGTTCCTTTGGGAATCGTGGTGGCGGCGGCTACAACCGTAGCAACAACCGCTACTAAGCTTAATTGAATTTAGAAAAGGCTCAGGCAGGAATGCTTGAGCCTTTTTTATGCAAAACTTTGATTCTCTTTGATTCTAAATAATTTTGGCCAATTACTCATCATACTGCACTGATGATTCTCTAACTAAAGTGCCTTGATGAAAGATCATTTTCCATTGATCGTTGTTTAATTTCCAGATGGAACTTCGCAACGAATGAACAGGTTGTTTCCCAGATATATGTCTGACTATACGATAAGTTACTAAAACAACCCCTGTTGCTAAAACTAATGTTTTGAATTCTGTTATCAATCTTTGAGTCAGAGGTTGGATGGATTCATTCTGCAAGCTCTCGATAATTTGCTGTTTATTAAAAACACGCCCTGAGCTGACGAATTCAATGAACTCGTCAGCAAGTAAATCCATGATATCTGTCGCTGATTTTCGGACATCGGGTTGAAGCAAACGCTCCTCCAACTCATGAAAAAGTGATTCTTCTAAATAATCTGCTTTCATATATGTTTTGAAGACTAAATTGAATGGTACCAGATAGGATTAGGCGATCGCACCCTTGAGCAAGTTAATAAAAAAACCCGCTGTTGGTAGGGATTCCAGCGGGGGTTAAATAATACAGTTATCTTTTCAGAGAAACCAACACTAAACTTGATTACAGAACTACTAGAAACTTTTACGACTAATAGTAACTATTTATAAGTGTTTATGAACTAGTTTTTTAGCATGATGTCTGTGATGTTTAATGTGATGAACTTTAGCAGATTTTACGCTAGGATGATGGATAGTTTTAGCTTGAGCTTGAGATGCAAAAGCGGTTACAGGTGCAGCAAAAATTAGAGCCAAAAGTAAAGCTTTAGCGAACTTATTCACTTGAAAAATCCTCATTAGGTAATCAACAATTTAACTATCCAATAGAGGTATGTCATAAGTTTGTAATTGAGATGAACCTTTCATGTCTATTTTTACATTCGTCAAATGTAGGATTTACTCGGTTAAAGCAAGAGACGCGATGAATCGCCGTCTATACAAGCTAGAATTTTCAATCAAAAAAGCTTAATTGAATCCTATGGGCTGACGAGGAATACTTAGCTAAAAAATACTTGCTGGTATTTCAATCTTAAATGTAACAATCTGGACATCATCCAAATAGCTGTAATTTAGCTATGATACTTGGATTAATTTTGATTAAGAAATGGTAATAGACATTAATTCTTCTGATATTTCAAAGTTAGCTGTGACATTTTGCACGTCATCCAAGCCTTCTAGAGTATCAATTAACTTGAAAAGCGATCGCGCCCGATCGGGATCGGTAACTTCTACACTATTACTAGGAATCCAGCGCAATTCGGCATCAGTTACTTTAAAGCCTTGATTTTTGAGTGTCTGACTAAGAATTTCTAAATTTCCAATATCAGTAAAAATCTCAGCCATCTCATCTTCAGTCATCTCATAAGACTGGGCACCGCCTTCGAGTGATGCTTCTAAAAGCTGTTCTTCGTCAACTACACCCTGCACCACACAAACACCTTTTTGTTCAAACATCCAGCTAACGCAACCTGTTTCACCAAGATTGCCACCATTTTTACTAAAAGCTACACGCAAGTCAGCAGCAGTGCGATTGCGATTATCTGTGAGGGCTTCGATTAAAATCGCTACACCACAAGGGCCATAACCTTCGTAGCGAATCGCTTCAAAAGTAGCACTATCGCCGCCAAAAGTGCCTGCACCTTTAGCGATCGCTCGTTCAATATTATCATTGGGAATACTCGCAGCCTTAGCCTTGTCAACTGCCGTGCGAAGTTGAAAATTCAGCGCCGGATCTGGGACGCCGCTTCTAGCCGCAACGATAATCGCCCTGGATAACTGAGTGAAGGTTTTTCCCTTTTTTGCATCTACTAACGCTTTCTGGCGCTTAATATTTGCCCATTTACTATGTCCTGCCATAATTTGCGACGATCGTAACTCTATTCAAGATTAGGATATACCTAGCTTTTATCTGAATGCAAAGGTGCATTTGGTAAAAGTTCGCTAAGATGCAGCGCTGAGATTTAATTTTCAAGTGAGATGAGGAATGTGTAGTTCAATAGACCTGCCTTAAAAATAGGGACTGGGGACTGGGGAAGAGATATTTTTATTGTTCCTTGTGAGTTCCACTTATGGAGTCTCTTGCAAAAAAGACTGTTGCAAGAGTTGGGAAAAGGAAAAAGGTTAAAGGGGAAGGGGACAGCACAAAACCTTTGCCCTTTCGCCCTTCTCCTTTTCCCGACAAATGCCAAGAAGTCTAATTACTTCGCATCTCGTTTAGATCGCAAAAGGTTCCAGTTCCGTATTATGCCACTCTTGTTCAAACCGTTCAGTAATCAACGGTCTAATGATAAACTTGGGCGGGCTACCATCTTGAACATCAATCCGCACACATGAATAAGGCAGTCGCTTCTGGAAATTGTAGTTATGACGGCCCACAAATAACGTTGAATCCGCAACTTTCCGAGTGGGTTTACCTGCAATCTCAGCAAAAGTTTCCATTAATTCAGTCCCTTCTCGCCGTTGATAGCGGGGACGATGACCGCTTCCACCAGAGATAATACAGTTAATATGCGAGTCTGCAAATCCGGTGTCAGTTGTGCAAAGATGCTCCAAACAGTGAGCGTGACCGTTTAAAATCAAATCGACTATGGGGCGTTCTTTAATTAGAGTACCAAGAATTTCTGCTACTTGTTCAAATACCCAGCGCAAACGGTGACGAACCGCCAAGGTTTGTGCCTGATTCCATTTGGTAGCTTCTGTGACGTAGGGAGGATGGTGGAAAAAGATTACACGTCCGCGCACCTGTGAGTTATTCCAAGATTCGATTAGTCTGCTTCGCAACCATTCAAGTTGTTCAAAATCGATCGCAGGCATTTGATGAGATGCTAGTTGTTTTTCAATATCGATTTTGATTTCGTTGATTTGGTCTAATTTGGCACTAAGGTCATCGAGTTGTTCCGCTTCCGTGGGTTTATCTGGGTTGAGGCGATCGCATATTTTCAAAATCTCTAATTCTTCTCGATCTATTTCCTGGCGACGCTTTTGTAATTCCCGACGGGAAATTTCTCCCTCTTGAGTTGCAGGTAATGGTGATGGTGTATTAAAGGTATTAGAATCCAGTGCAAAAAAGTCAATCCCGCCGTAACGAAAGGTGTAATAGCGATTGGGTAAACGGGTAAACTGTCCGGGTTGATAACGCAAACAGCGCCCTGTGTCGGTCTTTGCGGTGTAGTGCCGATCTAAATGGTGTTCTAATTCTTGTGGAGACATTGCCTGGGTGTAGTCCATAAATGCTCGTGCATAAGCATTACCTTGATACGATCCATGCCAACCAATCTCAATGTCTTTGTAGCGGAACAGGCGACGCAGTGACGATGTTGTGCCAGTAAATAAACGGTACATCAACGGTACATCGTAGTAATCATGATTACCAAGTACTGGCAAAAACGGCAGATTAAACACCATACGATTGTAAGGAATGCTTTTTGGGTTGTCACCACCGACAAGAAATTCCCGGTAAGGCTCAATAAAGTTTGTTGAATAATATTCTTGGGAACCCACCACATAGATTACATCACCAGTGTGCAACACAAAGCTGCAATCATCGCGGTGAGTCAGCATCAGTTCGGCAACCTTTCGTTGGGGGTGTTGTCGATAATGGGATTGAGTACCAGAATCACCAATAACCATAAAGGAAAATTCTGGATTATCCTGCCTGCGATCGTCAATAACTAGACTGGTTTGGTCAATTCCCCGTTGCACAAAACTTGGATGCATCCACCGCACCCGTTCCTTCATCTTTTGAATTTTTACAGGAATCGGTGGATCGGAAATCAATTTCATGGCTGATAACTCTTGAATGCCTAACGCACACGCCAATTGTAACGAAATATTTAATTGTCATTAGTCATTTGTCATTTGTCATCTGTGAATAATTAATGTCTCATACCCAATTCCCAAATCCTTACGGCAAATTTTCTCGCAGTAAGGCTCGAAAGCCTGCTTGTTGAAAATGCTCATCAGCGGTTAGTGCTTCAGTGATGCCGCTATATTGCATAACAATAAAAGATACGCAATCGACAAATCCCCATTCTTTCTCTGTTTGTTCTCGATATAGCTGGAAAGCACGTTCGTAGAGTTCTTGAGAAAGGGGGACAATTTCTACTTTGGAGTCTGCTACTAGAGAATTTAATAATATGATTGCTGCCTGACGATAAGGTTGTTGGGATAAGGCATTGCCAATTTCTAACATTACCGCCTGTGTTGTCACCAAACGAGTTTCTGCTGCTTGTAACATTTTAGCCAGATGTAAGGCTCGGTCATGCAAGCGATCGCTCGGTGCAGATAAGGCAATGGCAAATGATGTATCAAGAAAGACTTCAGAATGCATGAAAAGTTTATTTACTGTACAAATATTTATCTATATTGGCAGACCAATCAGGCGGCCCTTCGAGGTTGAGCGATCGCGCTGTTTGCAAAAATGATACCGTTTCATGTTCGCTTGGCGGTAAAATTTCAATACTGATTCGCACGCGGGTATTAATTGGCAGTGCGATCGGTTCAGCCGGATAGAACACTTTGCCATTAAACACAGCTGTGATTTTTTCTACCATTTTCCTTAGAAAGTTGTTCTAATCTATCCTAAGCTGGTTGTGGTGATACGGGTAGGGTAGACGACCGTAGAAGTAGTGAAGATACGTATACTTCTTTTACAAATTATCTCGATTTTTCAAAATTGCCTAAATCACCAACTGAATCACACCCCACTGTCCATTTGTCAACCAAGAAGAGTCAGATTTTGCTACTTTCTCAATAACTTCTGGCTTTAAACCAACTGCTACTTCTGATTTTAGGGTGCGTAGAGCTACCATTGGCACGGGTAGGTAACAAACTATATCTGCAATGTCAGTGGTAAGATCCCAGTGGCGATCGCCTAATAATCGGCGATAATTGGCATCTCCTTTTACTATAACCAAACTCGCATTGGCTAACTCATTTTTGAGGCAGTTGGGTATTTCCCAAAAGGCTAAAGGCGATGTCCAAAAGTAATCTTCAGATAGTACTAAACGCCCTGATGCAATATTGTCTTGCAGTCTTTGGGTAAAGGATGTAAGTTGTTGATTTACAGTAGCGGCTAAAAAATTTATTGTATCATGTACATCCTTAATCATGGCATCAGATACAAAAGTCGGATGTGGCTTTAAGTGTAGGTAAATCCGATTAGCCAATCTGCTATTTAATAAAAAATCTACTAAACATAAATCACAAACAAGTTCAAAACCAGCATTGTCTACAATAAAATCAATCCGTCCTCCTTGAGAGTTGATTAGCAATTCAGTGACTTGGGGGGCATCATTTACTAAAATATGAGCTAGTTGGGTTTGAATATCAAAACGACTGCGATCGCTCTCGGATGCTGACCATAAACTTAAGTCTACTCGATTTCCCCACAAAGCAAAATATAATAGTGCTATTAAAGCTGTTTGATTTGATTCTCCCTTGAGTTGTGAATTATCTAACCAATTGTTAGCCTGACCACACAGTAGAATAATCGAATCCAGAGATGCTTCTAAACTTTGAGATTTTTGTAACTCAAATGGATCGATACCTTGCCAGACGCCAGGGCGAAAATAATTAGTAATTTCTATAATCAACCGAAAAAAATAAGTTTCGGCAAAAAACCAAGGAACATCTAGCCAACGCTGACCTTTGTATAATTCTAAATGTGTATTCCAGGCTGAAAAATCTCCAGCAGTCTTATTTAAAAGAGGTTGCACATATCCTGCTGGCAGTTCTCTTGCCAGATTTTCTAAGCTGGTATTAATTTCAGACGAGAAATTATTTTCTGCGATAACTTTGCGAGCGATCGCAGGCATTCGTTGAGTAACTGTAAACTCAGTAAAAGAACCAACTTCTGACCCCAAAAGAGACGGTGGTATCGGTAATTTGGGGATGTGGGATATATTCGCCACAAACTTTGATTTTCCTTATATTTTCAGTTATTCTAACGCTGTGTGCAACTTTCTTTCAAACCTAATCAACGCAAAAGCGGAATAAATCGACCAATAGCTGCAAACAAAGTATTTAATAAGGTCACAAAAGTATTATCTCAGACGCGATAAATCACCGTCAAGACCAAAGACTGATTATTAGACCTCTTACAAAAGTGCTTTTTGCACTCTTGGGGAAAAGGTTTTAGTTAAAGGGGAAGGGGACAATACAGAACCTTTTCCCCTTCCCCCTTTTCCTTTTCCCGACTTATGCAATAAGTCTATTGTAGAGACGGCGATTTATCGTGTCTAAAATTATAGGGAAATGCGGAGATTGATTTTAGCACTCCTAAATTGTCTATTGTGAATCCCCAGAGGGTTAAACTGAGATATGCACATGGGAAAACAGCGTCTGCTTGCCTGTACACTACACAACGCCTGCCAGAAGGTAGTGGACATAGTGCGGGGGAAGGTAAATTCTTCTTCAGGATGGGAGGCGGGGAA